>CAZFSC010000117.1:0-10925 GCA_964521585.1 uncultured Limnohabitans sp. | reverse complement strand
AAAATTACACCAACTCCGCCATGATCGTGGAAGATGCTAAGATCTGTTTCATCCCGAGAGAATCTTTTTTGAATACGCTCTTTAATAATACACCATTCTTCAAGCGAATCACCAAAGAGCTAAGTCACGAAATAGGGGTAATGGAAACCAAACTGACGGATGCCAACCAAAAAAGTATCCGGGAGCGTCTAGCGTATGTTTTGCTTCAGTTAGCCAGTTCTTATGGAATTGAAGGAGGGGAAAATCAGAAAATAGATTTAGCGCTCAGCAGAGAAGAAATCGCGGGTATGGTGGGAACTGCCACGGAATCTATCATTCGACTGCTATCAGAATTTAAGAAGGATGATCTGATAGAATTGGACGGAAAAAAAATAATCATCAAAGATAAAAGAGGTCTGGCCAGGCTTTCTGATTTTTATGCCTAGGTTGAACCACAGGGTTCTTATTTGGGTTTCAATTCCATGAAAGAGCTAGTCAAAGTTACCTTCTTCCTTTGCGTTTCCATTCTGGGCCTTACGATGACTTCCCAACCAATATTTGGGCAGTCACTCACGTACCGTGCCTTGCTTGCTACACTCTACGACTCAGATTTCCCTACCTTGAAGCCGCAAGAGATTTCTGATTTGTCGGATTATCAGGTTTTGGATACCCGAGAAAAATCCGAATATGAAGTCAGTCATCTCAAGGATGCCAAATGGGTAGGTTTCGAAAGTTTTGAACTGAACTCGTTGGATGGCTTGGATCGTAATCAACCCGTTTTAGTGTATTGCACGGTCGGAGCAAGATCCCAGGAAATTGGGAAAAAGTTAAAGAATGCAGGCTTCAGCCAAGTCTTTAATCTTTATGGAGGAATCATTCATTGGGCCAATGAAGGTCGGCCGCTTTATCAGAATGGATCGCTCACAGATCGCGTGCACACTTATTCGATGACTTGGGGTATTTGGCTTCAAAAAGGTCAAAAAGTATACGATTAGGAAATTTTCTTTCACCCTTAAACCAGATTTTGGTTCATCCAATAGAAATTTCTCATCGTAAATTCCCCCAAATACTTAAAACATGAAACACATTAAACTTTATTTTCTCGTTCTTTTCAGCTTTCTAAGTTTTGCTTGTCAAAGTCAGACATTAGGCATGAAAGGAACTACACCCCCTAGTCACCAGACATGGGATGAGCTGCTCAAAGCCCATGTCAGCTCGGAAGGAATAGTCGATTACAAGGGGTTTATCAAAGACAAATCAAAACTTGAAAAATACCTCAATACCCTGAGCCAAAATGCTCCTGACCGATCTAAATGGTCCAGAAATGAGCAATTAGCTTATTGGATTAATGCTTACAATGCTTTTGCTATAAAATTAATTGTGGACAATTACCCGGTAAAAAGTATCAAGGACTTAGGGCCCACGATTAAGATCCCTTTGGTCAGTGATGTCTGGCATTACAAATTTTTCAAAATAGGAGGGCAAGAGTCCAGTCTGGATGAAATAGAGCATGGCATCATTCGAAAAGAATTTAACGAACCTCGAATCCATTTTGCAATCAATTGTGCTTCGGTATCCTGCCCGCCTTTGTTGAATGAGGCATTTGTGCCTTCCAAACTCGACGCTCAGTTGGACAAGGTTGCCAAAGGCTTTATCAACGATAGTTCAAGAAATAAAATCACTCCGAACGCAATCGAGATATCATCTATTTTCTCTTGGTTCAAAGGGGATTTCACTAAAAACGGAACTCTTATCGACTTCCTGAATAAATACAGTAAGGTAAAGATCAAGCAGGATGCAAAGATCTCTTACAAAGACTACAACTGGAATCTAAACGATTAACCAATCTTATTTAGTAAAACATCAAAACCACCCAGCCAAATCTGAACTATGAAAGAGAATCGCCATGTAGTGATTATCGGTAATGGTATCGCCGGTGTGACCTGCGCAAGACATCTTCGCAAGCTGGATGATCAAGTACGTATCACATTGATTTCCGGAGAATCGAAGTATTTCTTTTCCAGAACAGCGCTGATGTATATCTACATGGGGCATATGAAATTTGAACATACCCAGCCCTACGAGGATTGGTTTTGGGAGAAAAATAGGTTGGACTTGAAGTTTGACTGGGTCAAAGACATAGATTATACTTCCAAACAAATTAATTTCCAGTCAGGTGAGCTGATGGACTATGATGAATTGGTCATCGCTGTGGGGTCTAAGCCCAATAAGTTTGGCTGGAAAGGCCAGGATTTGAAAGGTGTACAAGGACTTTATTCCAAACAGGATTTGGAATTAATGGAAGAGAATACCAAATCCGATGTTTCCCGGGCAGTGATCGTAGGTGGGGGATTGATCGGGATCGAAATGTCTGAAATGCTAAGCTACCGGGACATACCGGTGACTTTCTTGGTGCGGGAGAGTGGCTTTTGGAATACAGTCTTACCAAAAGAGGAAGCTGACTTGGTAGGCCGACACATTCGGGAGCATCATATTGACCTTCGTCTTGAGACTGAGTTGGAGGAGATTATTGGGGATGAGAATGGCAGGGTTAAAGCGGTCCGAACCAATTCCGGGGAGGAAATATCCTGTCAATTCGTTGGATTGACAGCTGGGGTAAGCCCGAATATTGAGTTTCTGAAAGATTCAAAATTGGCAACGGACCGAGGAGTAAAGGTCAATCTGAAATTTGAAACGAATATACCTGATGTTTATGCAATAGGGGATTGCGCCCAGTTTGAAGAAGCTCCTGCCTCCAACCGGAAATCCATCGAGCAAGTCTGGTACACGGCCCGAATGCATGGTGAAACCCTAGCGCAGACTTTGGCCGGGAGGCCTACCGAATACCAACCTGGTCCTTGGTTCAATTCTGCCAAATTTCTAGACATTGAATACCAGACCTATGGGACGATTCCTCCTAAGTGGGAGCCTGAGGAATCCAAATCCTTCTATTGGGAACATAAAGATGGGAAAGTGGCTTTCCGCATGCTCATGGATCCACAGGGTAGATTACTGGGAATAAATAATTTTGGCCTGCGATTGAGACACGAATTTTTTGACAAGGCTATCAAAGAATACTGGACTGGAGATCAGGTAATCGCCAAATTGGACAAGGCCAATTTCGACCCTGAGTTTTATGCGCCGTATTTTATTGAGATTCAAAAGAAATATAAACAAGATTTTGGGGGTAAATTTTCTGTCTCCAAACCCTCTTTCATCAGAAAATTATTTGGAGCTAGCGTATGAAACTGATTCAAAAAATAGGGCTCGGATTATTTTTGATCGGACTCGGTGCATTCATCGTGATTCCTTTTCTGGGTACGTACAGCATCGATCCTGAGCTGGTTAAGGCGAATACAAAGGAAATGCACCAAGAAAAAATGGTGGAGATCCTACAGCCGATTTATGGCAAAACGTATACCTCCAACTTTTCTTTTATCAGTGATTTTAATGAGAATTTCAATTCTTATAACGAGAAATTAAAGGAGCAGTCCTTATGGGATCAGGTGATTTGGGATGATTATTCATTTCCAATCAGCAAAGCCGCCGTGGATAGTCCTGTCCGGCAGCATCCCTGGTTGTTTTTTATGTTGACTTTCGGATTGGCAATTATTGGGGGATTGCTTTACAATTTCCCTAAATATCAAGATGAACCTGCCGGAATCAAGCACAATGGAATCTACCATTCCTCAATGAAAAACCGAGGAATTTTAGGGATCATCACGGGTACATTCCTCATTTTATTTTATATCATATTATACTGGTTCCCTTCCTATCTGGTCAATCTGGTCTGGATGGTATCGCCGATCAGTGAGCTTTTGAGTGGAGAATCTGCAAGCCAATGGTTTCTCTATGGCTTGATGTACACCTTGGCAATTGTGGTGATGGGAGTGCGGATGTTTCGGAAATACAAAGGCAATAAATACCAGCAGTTGCGCACCGCATCGGTGATGTTTTTCCAGACTGCATTTGCGTTCTTGATTCCTGAGATTCTGGTCTTGCTGAATAAGCCTTATTATGACTTCAAAAATATCTGGCCGCTGAACTATGACTTTTTCTATGAATACAAAGTCGAAAGCTTTTTGAGTTCAGGAGGATTGGGCATGTTTATGTTGATTTGGGGCATTTTGCTGATCATTCTTGGAGTGCCACTATTTACCTATTTCTACGGCAAGCGATGGTATTGTTCTTGGGTCTGTGGTTGTGGAGGTCTTGCGGAGACCCTAGGCGATCCATATCGACAGCTTTCTGATAAGTCATTAAAGGCCTGGCAGATTGAGCGCTATATGGTTCATGGCGTGTTGGTTTTGGCCGTGGTGATGACAGCAATGACAATTGCCAATTATTTCTCGGGATTCGAATTACTCGGTCAGGTTACTAATCAATTGCATTCTTTCTATGGGTTTGCCATCGGAGCAGCCTTTGCCGGAGTGGTAGGGGTAGGTTTTTACCCTTTTATGGGAAGTAGGGTTTGGTGTAGATTCGGTTGCCCGCTAGCGGCCTACTTAGGAATAGTGCAGCGCTTCAAGTCGAAATTCCGAATCACCACTAATGGGGGGCAATGTATTTCCTGTGGCAATTGCTCTACCTATTGCGAGATGGGGATTGATGTGCGTGCCTACGCCCAAAAGGGACAAAACATCGTCAGGGCCAGTTGTGTAGGTTGTGGGGTTTGCTCGGCTGTCTGTCCCCGGGGTGTATTGAAACTTGAAAATGGTTCTGAGGAAAACCGAGTGACTGATTTTCCAATACTGATTGGAAATGATTCTGTTAAGTTGAAGACTCAATGATATTCCTTTACCTTCTTCTTGGGGTATATTCCCTTGCAATGCTTTTCATCTTGATCTATAGTTTGGCTCAGGGGCACCTGCTTTTGAATTTTTTGAAATCAAGACGGCATAGGGAATCCACTCCTCCTGATCCCAAGGAATGGCCTAAAGTCACTATTCAATTACCGGTATTCAACGAATTGTATGTCGTGGAGCGATTGATCGAGGCGGTGTCCAGAATCAATTATCCAAGTGAACTGCTTCAGATCCAGTTATTGGATGACAGTACCGACCAGACTTCCAGACTTATCCAGGATAAGCTTAGCGAATTTCCTCATATCAATTTTCAATATTTGCACCGAACAGACCGGCAGGGATTTAAAGCTGGAGCGCTGAAAGAAGGCTTGGAGCAAGCAACAGGTGAATTCATAGCGATTTTTGACGCAGATTTTATTCCTGATTCTGATTTTCTCATCAAAACCATTCCTTATTTCACCTCAGAAAAGATCGGAATGGTACAAACACGATGGACCCATCTCAATAAAAATTATTCCCTGTTGACCAAGTTGCAGGCATTTGCTTTGGATGCACATTTTCTGATTGAGCAGATTGGTCGCAATAGTCAGGATGCGTTTATCAATTTCAACGGAACGGGAGGTATCTGGAGAAAATCATGTATCCTTGATGCAGGCAATTGGCATGACGATACATTGACTGAAGACTTGGATCTGAGTTACCGCGCACAACGAAAAGGCTGGAAATTTGTCTATCGTCGGGAGATTGAGTCCCCGGCAGAGCTACCGCCAATCATGTCAGCGGTCAAATCACAACAGTTCCGCTGGACCAAAGGCGGAGCAGAATGTGCCGCAAAACATGCTAAGGGTATTTTGAAACAGGATTTACCCTTGTCCACTAAGTTTCACGCCATGGCTCATTTATTCAATAGCAGTATTTTTATTGCGGTGATTCTGGTGAGTATATCCAGCATCGGAGTGTGGTGGGCTGGAGAGCAAGGATTGATCCCTGCTTCATTATTTCAAGTCGCCCGCTTATTCATGGTTGGGTTTGTAATCATAGCAGCAGTGTATTTGGTCGCATTCTTCTACGAAAAAAAGGGCTTCTGGAGAAGTTTGATTCAAGGTGTCTTTCTCCTTCCTTTATTCCTTTCGGTCTCCATGGGGCTGGCTCTGCATAACGCACAGGCGGTCTGGGAAGGCCTGTCGGGAAAGAAATCTCCTTTCATCCGAACCCCGAAATTCAACCTGGAGGGAGGAAAGACCGGTCTGGCTGCCAACCTCTATCTCAGTGGTAAAATCCCGATGACTACCTGGTTTGAGGGTGCTCTGGCCTTGATTTTTGGGAGCATGGTAGTTATTCATATCAGGATGGGATCTTACGAGATGCTTCCTTTTCACCTGATGCTCTTCATTGGTTACGGGCTGGTTTTTGTTACTTCTTTCAAGGCTTACGCGTTGGGTAAATAACTGATGAAAAAGAATCCAATAATCGATGTGATCATTCCTGCTTACAATGAGGAAATGTCACTTCCCAAGGTGATAGCAGAAATTCCTGAAATGGTAAGGAATATCGTCGTAGCTAATAATAACTCTACAGATAATACCGGCAGGATAGCCGCCGAAGCAGGAGCTCAGGTGGTTTTCGAAAGCCAGAAAGGGTACGGAAAGGCCTGTCTAACCGCCATGGATTGGATCAGAAAACAGAAAATCCAGCCGGATATTGTAGTTTTTTTGGATGGAGATTACAGTGATTATCCTGTCGAGATGGTGGATTTGATTCAGCCTATTCTTGAGGGAGAAGCCCAGATGGTTATTGGCTCAAGAGCAAAAGGAGAACGTGAGTCGGGCTCTATGACTATGCCTCAGGTATTTGGTAACTGGTTGGCAACTAATATGATGAGATACATGCAAGGTGCGAATTTCTCCGATCTGGGCCCATTCAGAGCGATAGTCTGGAAAGATCTGTTGGCCTTGAATATGGTAGACCAAAATTTTGGATGGACCATTGAGATGCAGATCAAAGCCCATAAGGCAGGTTTGCGCTATACAGAAGTGCCCGTAAACTATCGAAAAAGGATTGGTGTTTCAAAAGTCAGCGGTACAGTCAAAGGTGTCTTCGGTGCTGGTTACAAGATTATTTTTACGATTTTTAAGTATTGGTAATCTTTCCATATTGATCTGAATCACCTGATTCCGAAGTTTTGAAAAATTAAAATATTATGAAATCCAACTTCCTCTATCTTATCCTTAGTGTCTTTTTTTTCTCATGTGGATCCTCAGGTAGGGATGGAGTCAACGAAGAGCAATTTGCCGGACATTGGTATCAGGGTAAAGCCGAGATCAATGTCTTTGAATTAAAGCAGATGCGCTATGGAGAAGCCAGAGAAGGCAAAGCCGTCATGATCTTCGTGACAGAGGACTTTTCCAAGCGCAAGCAAGTCAAACTTGATAATCCCGAGCGTGCCGGAGCTGATGATCAAAAGGTACTCAAGCTCAATATGACGAGAGAGTTTGTCACCGGAGTTTATCCTTATCATACCATGCTTTCGGTTTTTACGCCCGTCTATGATCAGGTGAATTCCACTAAACTTACTGCCTCTGTCACGGAATGGTGTGGACAGTCATTTACGCAGATGAACTGGAAAAACAACGGTTATCAGACCAAGCTCTTTTCCTATTTCGAATCTGAAGGAGATCAGGAATTCAAACTGAGTGGTCAATCGGAAGATGAGCTTTTTAATCTGATCAGATTAAATCCAGATCTCATTCCCGAAGGCGAACAGGAATTGATACCAAGTTTGATTTACCAGCGGTTTTCCCATATTCCCCTGCGAGTTGAAGAGGTATTGATCAGCAAAAAAACCTTTGGTGCCTCACAGGCAGAATTGGAAGTCAATTACCCTGAACTGGGACGTACTTTGCTGGTTCGCTACCAACGTAATTTCCCTTATGAAATCCTCTCCTGGCAGGAAATTCAAATCACAGCCTCAGGAGAGAAGGAAGTGACCTCAGCGGTGCGGAAGCGTGTCCAAATGCTGGACTATTGGAACCGAAATGGCTCGGAAGATGAGGTTTTACGGGAAAGTCTCGACCTTTGAAAGCAATAGGTAGGCATAGTCTGGTATTTTCGATTTGGATTTTGCTCCTTCTCGGAATCCTCGGTATGGGATATTTGATTCCACGCGAGAATTTCGGGCTTTTGTTTTCGGTTTTTGCATTGAGTTTTGCGGCGATGCTTTTCTTGAAATGGTTTTCCAAACCTGGAGATAAATGGATTTGGATCTTCTTGGGAGGTCTGGTACTTCGCTTGATCTTACTCTTTGCTTTACCTGCCTGGTCTGAGGATTACGCACGATTTCTTTGGGATGGAGAGTTGCTTCGATTAGGTTTTAATCCCTATCTGGCTACACCCAATGAATTTGTTGATAGCCATTTGGCAGAAGGCAATTTATTTTTGGCTGATCTATTGGACCGGATGAATTCTCCGGATTATTATTCCGTGTATCCTCCTTTAAATCAACTGGTTTTCTGGCGAGTTGCAATCGCTGCCAATTTGGATCCCTTACACGGCATCATTGCTTTCAGACTGGTGATAATCGCTGCAGAAATAGGGATTTTCTTTTTGTTGAGAAGAATCTTTCTGCACTTTGGGATTTTCCAAAACAGGATCATTCTTTATTGGCTGAATCCACTCGTTATTTTAGAACTATCCGGAAATATTCATTTTGAAGTTTTCGTATTGCTTTTCTTGCTTATTGCTCTTTACAGTATTGTGAGGGAAAAGTTTTTACAATCCGGCTTTTTTCTGGGCTTGTCGGTCGGGGTGAAATTAGTCCCCCTGATACTTTTTCCCTCGCTCCTCGCATATCCTCGGATCAGATTAAATACATCTTTTTGGGCTGGAATAATATTGGCTTTAGGGGTCAGTTTCGTCTGGCTTTTATTGGACGATTCCTGGATTAATTTTCTGCAAAGCGTCAAGCTATATCAAGGCAAATTTGAATTCAATTCCTCGGTGTATTACCTGCTTCGTGAAGTAGGTTTCTGGATCAAAGGGTACAATACGATAGCAAATTTGACAAGAATTCTTGCAGTAATTACCTTCGTTTTGATTCTGTACTTCTCATGGAAGCGGAAGCCAAAATCCCCGGTTCAGCTTACAGATCTGTTTGTCTTGATTTATCTGATCTACCTGATTCTTCAACCTGTCGTGCATCCCTGGTACCTCATTCCAGCTCTTGGACTTGGTCTTCTTGCCTCTAGGCAAACTTTCCTTATCTGGTCATTCGCAGCTGTTTTATCATACCAAGCTTATGGAAATTCAAATTATTTTGAAAACCCCCTCTTCTTGATGATAGAATACAGCTTAGTAGCGATTGGAGTATATCTGGATTATTTTCACCGGGAAAGAAATCCTAAATTGATTTTATGAACATCAAAACCATCTTCATTCTATTCTGTTTTTTTGCCTTGCTCTCCTGTGAGCCAGGCTCTGAAAGGCAGGCAAAAGATTTGCTCCAAAAGAGTATCCAGACACATGAGCAAGGAAGTTCCTGGGAGGAGCTAGTCAGTATAAAATTCCGAAAATGGACACAACTTTTAAATGAAGATGGGAGCGTCGAGTCTGAGGTGGATCAGCTTCATGAATACCGGCTTAAACCCTACTTTGAAGGCAAAATAACCTGGACGGTTGACAGTGTGAATCATGTTTCCATTTGGGACGGCGCACAAATGACTTATTTTATGGGAGGAAATGAAGTCAAGAATACGGGTTTTCTGGCACAGAAAAAGAAAGATCTGGATGCTGCCTTTTATGCATTTGCCCAGCCTTGGAAATTGCTCGATGACGGGTCCTCAAAAGTTTATGAGGGTCAAAAAATGCTCGAAAATGGTTTATTGGTGGAGGTGATTAAAGTAGATTACGGTCCTGATTCGGATCAATGGTGGTTTTATTTTGATCCGGAGAATCATCAAATGATCGGCAATGAGGTACAACTTAAAGACCATCGCAGCCGAATCCTTAATCAGGATTACGATACAAAGAGTGGATTAGTGCTTCATGGTGCTAGGGAAAGCTATCGAATAGGTGAATCCGGTCAAAGACTTTACCTGCGTGCGAAGTACCGTTACGATAATTATGAATTAACTTTCAAATAAATCTCATTTAGAATGCTACAGCGACTTCTGCTTATTAGTCTATTTGCCCTTTTCGCCGTTTCCTGTGATTCTCGCACAGAAGCCGAGAAAATCGTGGATGAAGCCATAGAAGCCCATGGTGGGGAGGCCTATTCCAACTCCGTGATTGAGTTTGATTTTAGAAATATCCATTATACGATCTTCAAAAGTGAAGATGGATTTGAGTACATCCGCGAATTCCAGGATTCCACCGGAAATGTGAAAGACGTCCTGAATAATGCAGGATTCATCCGTACGGTGAATGGCGTTGAAATCGATACGCTGGATTCGGAATGGATCGGCAAATATTCCAGATCCGTCAATTCAGTTGCTTATTTTGCCTTTTTGCCCTACGGACTCAACGATCCCTCGGTTATCAAAACTTATCTCGGACAGCGCACTTTGAATGGAGAGCAATACGATCTGATCAAAGTCACTTTTAAGCAGGAAGGTGGAGGGGAGGATTTCGATGATGTGTTTTTATATTGGATCGGAGTGGAAGATAGGCTTGTTGATTACCTGGCTTACAGCTATCATACCGATGGTGGAGGTGTACGAATGCGGGAAGTCAGTGACGTACATGAGGTCGGAGGGATTCGTTTTCAAAACTATTTAAACCTCAAACCCTCAAACAGCGACACTCCTGTAGAAAAAATGGAAGAGTTATATGTTTCAGGAGATTTAGAGTTACTTTCAGAGATTATCCTTGAAAATATTGAAGTGTATCCAATTGATGAAAAATAGATATGAATATCCGCTTGTCTGCCAGTAAAGATCTTTAAGCAGTAAATGATAAGTTAAACTCTAGGTTTGTTATTGGTTAATGGTCCACAGACCACGGCAGATTACTCATATTATCTAAATTTCATTTTCAATTAGACTCTTTCGTCCATGGACTTTCTAAAATTTACTGTCGACTGTCGTCGGTTGACTATATGACTTCGGTCTTCCATGCAGTAAAACAAAGAAAGTAAGGCTACTGGTA
>CAZFSC010000116.1:0-10925 GCA_964521585.1 uncultured Limnohabitans sp. | reverse complement strand
TCCAATGCGCAAGGCTGCGTTGCAATCCGCCAATTCTCAGGAATAGGCAATGCAGTAGGCCAACTTAATGTCCAGACAAAAGGTGACTTGAATTTGGGGCTGAACTACCGATATTTCAAATCTTTCCGACACTTCAGAGGAACCCATGAGGAACCTGATCGGATCGAAAATAATACAGAAGTGATCAATTGGTCACATGGATTAGATTTTAATATTGGGTATTCATTCACTGATCGGCTTTTCGGACTTATCTCTATTCCATATGTATACAATGAGCGGAGTTCCCTCTACGAGCATGGAAGACAATCAAGGCACAAAACCTATTCTGGAGGTTTGGCAGATATGAGATTGGGAGCAGGATATTGGCTGCTTTCCGGGGATAAAGCCAACAAAGGCAATTTATCTTTAGGGATAGGTATCAAATTACCTACGGGAAACTTTAACGCAAAGAGTACTTTCTACAATGTGGGACCAAACGGAACCTCAGAAATCAGGCCGGTGGATCAAAGTATCCAGCCAGGTGACGGGGGAGTTGGATTTACCTTGGAATCTCAGGGTTTGAAGGAATTTAAATCCTCTTTGTTTGGCTATTATAATGCCTTTTACCTGTTCAATCCAAGGAATACGAACGGAACACGTACTTTCCGATCACGACCTAGCGAGGCTATCATGAGCGTGCCGGATCAATATGCGCTTCGTGCGGGCTTATTCTATGGTATCAAAAAAGTCCATGGATTGGGATTTTCCTTGGGAGGACGCTTAGAAGGTATTCCTGTTCGGGATGTTTTAGGAGAAAGTGGTGGATTCAGAAGGCCAGGATATGTCATCTCAGCAGAACCGGGGCTAAGTTATATGCGGGGCAATGCCACTGCCACACTGAACGTTCCTGTGGCATTACACCGAAATCGAACCAGAAGCCTTACTGATATTGCAGATTCTACACCTGACAATTTTCGACATGGGGATGCAGCCTTTGCTGATTACCTGATTAACTTCTCATTGGTTTGGAGAATCCCTAAGAAGGTTCCTCAAGTATTTAACTCTCTTTAAATTGAAAGGTCAAAGCACTTTAGAAGTTGCTTTGACCTCACTTTTCAAGCTTTTGAAAGCAAGGAAAATCAAAGAGATGGCAAGTACAAACAGCAGTGCAGCAATTACTGCGAGCACATAACCTTTTTCCTGAAAATTTTTCCAGGCGAAAAGAGCCAGGGAAGCCAGGGTCACTGTGAACATGAAAAACATCGGTATTGTAACAAAAGCGGAGGGAATTTTTTTCCGGATCAACCATACCGCAATCGTGAGTAAAGCCAGTGCCGCCAATAGCTGATTCGCTGAGCCGAAAATAGGCCAAAGCGTACTGAATTCTCCGGACATTAAAAGAAGAATAGAAAACACTACTACCAGAAAGGTTGATAAATACCGGTTTTTTGCTAAAACCTGAGCGGCGGGCTGCGGCATATCCTCAAAATATTCCTGCAAAGTAAATCTGGCCAGTCTGGTACAGGTGTCCAAGGTGGTCAAGGCAAAAGCAGAAACAGTGAGCGCAACAAATCCTACAGCGAAAGTCTCTGAAATACCCAAAGTCGCAATCATTCCTCCGATTCCATTTGAAAATAGCGCTACCGGCCCTTCTGTTCCCAGTCGCAATGTGTACTCTTCTCTTGAAAGAACAGCAACTGCTCCAACTGAAATGATCGCCAGAAAGGATTCAATCAGCATTCCACCAAAACCAACGACTTTTGCATCACTTACTTTATCCAGCTGCTTGGATGTGGTCCCAGATGCTACCAAGGAATGAAAACCTGAAATCGCGCCGCAGGCAATCGTGACAAAAAGAACCGGAAAAACATAGCCCAAAGTATCACTTGAAGCTTGGATTTGAGCTGTCATCTCGATTTGCGGGTTAGCTATAAAAACTCCAACGACAGCTGCGATCATCATTCCATAGAGCAAATAGCTATTGAGGTAATCCCTGGGTTGCAAAAGCATGCTGACGGGAGTCACTGAAGCCAAAAAAGCATAGCCCAACAGCGCTATAATCCAAAAATTATAATTCATTACAAAGGGGATTTGTGTCCCCAGATAGACAAAGTAATACATCAATACTACTCCGACCAGAGTCAGTAGAAAGAAAGCAATTTTGCTGGATCCGACGATCCGGTTGACTAAGCCGAAACCTATTGCCAGCACAATAAATAGGATAGAAGCTGAGGCAACTCCAGGATTTGCAATGAAGGTTTTGGCAATGATGTCGGCAAAAACGCCTATCACTAAAATCAATGTCGAAAAGCTGAAAATAACGAACAGTTGTTTTCCCTTAGGTCCGATTTGGTTTCGGATGATGACCCCAATTGATTTACCTTCGGTTCGCAGTGAAGCTGCCATACTTCCCAGGTCATGCACCGCCCCGAAGAAAATCCCTCCAATTAGTATCCAAAGTACAGCTGGAATCCATCCAAATGTCACGGCTATAATTGGTCCAACAATGGGTCCGGCACCCGCTATGGAAGCAAAATGATGTCCAAGTACTACAATTGGTTTGCTAGGCTCATAGTCAATACCGTCTCTGTGCGTATGAGAGGGAGCTGGCAGATCATCATTCAGCCCAAAATTTTTGTACACATATTTCCCGTAGATTCGATAGGCGAATAGGAGTATAAAGGCAGAAATTCCTAGAAGAACAGCTAAACTCATGATTTGATTTTGGGCTATTGGTTAGGGAGAATAAACGATGATGTGCTTCCCGAGATTTATTTGAAAAGTAAATCTAATAGTCTTAAAACCAAATCGAAATTTGATAGAAGACAGGATGGAAATCTAAATTTTTAGAAAAATGTCATTCAGGACTCTATCACATTTCAACAATGGATCAATGTATCAGCCAGCTTTTAAAAATAAACCCTCATTTAAAACTGATATAAATAGCTGTAAAACAATAGGTAATATGTTTTTTCATTATTTTAAAGTATCGTAAAAGATGGATTTTCATTTCTGAAAAAACTTTACAAAGGAAGTCAAGCTTGTAAAAGATAGACTATCGCAATCCTGCGGCAGGTTTCGCTAGGATTTTATTTACCGGATATAAGGGCTAAATTTGTAACCTTTGATTTTTGAAAAAACTTAAAAACTCAATATGGCTTGGTTTAAGAGAACTGATAAAGGAATTAAAACTTCAACTGCTGAAAAAAAGGATGCCCCTGACGGGCTCTGGTTTAAAACTCCCAGCGGAAGTATAATTCATACCAGAGAGCTGAAAAATAATTCGTATGTCTGCCCGGATGATGACTTCCATGTGAAGATTGGTTCTAAGGAATACTTTGAAATCTTATTCGATGGCAATAAATTCAAAGAGTTGGATGAAAAAATGAAGTCTGGGGATCCATTGAATTTCACAGATACCAAACCATACGGGTCACGAATCGAAGCCACCATTGAGAAAACTGAACTGAACGATGCCGTACGGACAGCCGTGGGTAAAATGAACGGATTGGACATCGTGATTGCCTGTATGGATTTTAATTTTATTGGGGGATCGATGGGATCTGTAGTCGGTGAAAAAATAGCTAGAGCGATCGATCACTCCCTGAAAAATAAAATTCCTTTTCTCATGATCTCAAAATCCGGAGGAGCAAGAATGATGGAAGCAGGGTTCTCCCTGATGCAAATGGCTAAAACCTCAGCAAAGCTTGCGCTTCTCGATCAGGCTGGCATTCCTTACATTTCAATGCTTACCGATCCTACTACTGGCGGAGTCACAGCGTCTTATGCCATGTTGGGAGATTTCAACATTGCCGAGCCGGGTGCATTGATCGGATTTGCCGGACCTAGGGTAATCAGAGAGACAATCGGAAAAGATCTTCCAAAAGGATTCCAAAGTTCTGAATTCGTCTTGGAACACGGATTCCTTGATTTCATCATCGATCGCCGGCAGTTGAAATCCAGACTGACCACTTTATTAAACCTCTTGAACAATTAATCAGTTATTCATTAAAACAGTCCGAAAAATCAATTCAAAATTGAAGGATATTTTGGCCTGTATTACTGATTAATAAATATATTTGTGCTCCCATATCGGGTCAATCCATAAGAAAAATTAAACCAAAATTTCATGGGTTCTGTAATTATTACATCCATTGTAGCATTTACCGTTATCATATTGCTACTGGTATTTATTCTCCTTTTTGCCCAGTCTAAGCTAGTGGCCTCAGGAGATGTCAACATCATTATAAATGGAGACACCAGTTCTCCAATCGTAACTTCTGCCGGGACAACACTTTTATCCACTTTGGGTGGTCAAAAGATTTTCCTTCCATCCGCCTGCGGAGGGGGAGGTACTTGTGCGATGTGTAAATGTATTGTTGAAGAAGGTGGGGGTGAAGTCCTGCCTACTGAAGTGGGACACCTTAGCCGTGCAGAGCAGCAAAGTAATGTAAGACTTGCCTGCCAAGTTAAGGTAAAACAGGATATGAAAATCCGTGTTCCTGAAGAGATCTTCGGTATCAAAAAGTGGGATTGTGAGGTCATCTCCAATTACAACGTTTCCACCTTTATCAAAGAATTTAAAGTAAAACTTCCTGAAGGAGAAAACCTGGATTTTGAATCCGGAGGATATATCCAGATTGATGTGCCGGCTATCACGGTGAAGTTTAAGGATATGGACATCACTCCTCATCCTGATTTGGGTCACCCTTCTGATGTCTATAAAAGCGACTGGGATAAGTTTGGCCTTTGGGACTTGGTGATGAAAAATGATGAAGAGCTCTTCCGGGCTTATTCTATGGCCAACCACCCTGCTGAAGGAAACATTGTGATGTTGACGATTCGAATCGCCACCCCGCCATGGGATCGCGCTAATAACAGATGGATGGATGTCAATCCTGGGGTATGTTCTTCCTATGTATTCTCAAGAAAGCCTGGCGATAAAGTTACGATTTCAGGACCATATGGTGAATTCCATATCAATCCTACGCAAAGAGAGATGATTTATATTGGTGGTGGAGCAGGAATGGCACCACTGAGGTCACACATATTCCATCTTTTCCATACCGAAAAGACTGATCGCAAAGTCTCTTATTGGTATGGTGGTAGATCCAAAAAAGAATTATTCTATACGCCACAGTTTAGAGCTATCGAAGAAGATTTCCCGAATTTCCAATTCCACATCGGACTTTCAGAGCCACTTCCTGAGGACAACTGGAAAATCAAAAAATCTCTTGACGATAAAGAAGGTGATGGTTACGTAGGATTTATCCACCAGGTATTGTATGATAATTACCTGAAAGATCATCCTGAGCCAGATGAGGTTGAATATTACCTTTGCGGACCTCCATTGATGAACGCAGCAGTTCTAAAACTACTGGATGATATGGGGATACCTCAGGAAAATATCAGATTTGATGATTTCGGAGGATAATCAAAATTTTAAAATCCCGCTGCGGCGGGATTTTTTTATTCAGGGCCTTTTTTCATTATTTTTACTTCACACCCAATCCCAGTATGACGATTCAATCTTATTTTGATCCTGTAGCGGAATTCCTTTGGCAAAAAAAATATCCGGACAGTTCATTCTTTAAGCAGATTCATTTTTTCGGAGAAGAGTTTCCAGACCTAAAGGGAGTTCAGATAGCGCTGGTAGGACTGAAGGAAAATAGGGGCGCCAAGAAAATAGAGAGTTCCAATCGGGGAAGTATAGAAATTAGAGAAAAGCTTTATGAGCTTAAAAGAGGTTTGGGCTCCTATCGGGTCGCGGATTTGGGTGATTTGATCTCCGGAGAAACTGTGGAAGAGACCTACGTCAGAATGCAAAAGGTCGGGGAATATTTGATGAAAAATCAGATTTTACCTGTCTACTTTGGAGGTTCACATGATATGGATTATGGACAATATTTGTCCTATGAAAAAATGAAGAAACTGGTCAGTCTATTGACTGTGGATGCCAAAATTGATATGGAAGAGGAAGGTCCTAAAGTGGATCAGCATACTCAAGACATCATCCTGCATCAACCAAACTTTCTTTTTTCATATGCACATCTTGGCTATCAAAGTTTTTTGGTGGACCCGTCGCTGATCAATGTCATGGAAAAACTTTACTTTGAACATGTCAGGCTAGGAGCGCTCCGCTCGGAATTTAAAGAAGTGGAACCCCTGATAAGGAACACAGATTTGTTGAGTTTTGATATCAGTGTGATTCAGTCTGCAGATGCCCCAGGGGCGTTGGATGCGCAGCCATTCGGAATGACAGGTGAAGAGGCATGTCAAATTTGTTGGTTTGCGGGAACCAATGAAAAACTTTCTTCCATTGGAATTTATGGCTATGAGCCCTATTACGATGATGCGGCCAACAAGACTGCCAAAGTAATCGCTGTGATGATTTGGTATTTTCTGGAAGGATTTTATTCAAGAAAAGACAGTCTTTCCTTTAAGAGTAGCGATTATATTAAGTACACTGTTTCACTGGATACCAAGCCAAATAATCTGGTATTCTACAAGAGCAAAAGAAGTGGGAAATGGTGGCTTGAAATTCCTGTTAATGACACTGAGAGATTTGATCGAAGGAGTATAGTGCCTTGCAGCTATGCGGATTATCAGATGGCGCAAAAAGGGGAGATTCCAGAGCGTTGGATAAATGCACAGATTAAATTGCTCTGATGAAAATCTTTACCAAGCAGCAATTGGCGCTGCGAAATGGTCAGGACAAGCCTGAAATTTGGGTGGCATACAAAGGAGTTATTTATGACGTTACCGCTTCTAGACTTTGGCGAAATGGCCTACATTATGAACATTGGGCTGGTCAAGATCTTACAGAGGAGCTTCCCGATGCACCCCATACGGAAAAGGTTTTTGAAAAATTTGACCCCATAGGGCAATTAGCATGATATTAATAGCAGATAGTGGTTCCAGCAAAACCGACTGGAGGGTAATTCACGGGGATGGCCGGGTGAGCCAACATCGAGGGGTAGGATTTAATCCTTATTACCAGACTTCCGAGGAGATGGCTATTCAGATGCGCCATGATTTTTTGGTAAATCTCGAGAGTGAGATTGAAGAAATCTATTATTATGGAGCAGGCTGTTCCAGTCCAAATCGAAAGTCAGAGGTTGAATCAGCGTTAAGAACCATTTTCCCCCACTCAAAAATTGAAGTAGATCATGATCTTTCGGCAGCTGCAAAAGCGACCTGTGGGCATCAGCCGGGAATTGCCTGTATTTTAGGTACGGGATCTAATAGCTGTGATTACGATGGGAATTCCATTGTGGACACAAGGCCTGCCCCAGGCTATATTCTAGGCGATGAAGGTGGCGGAGGATATATCGGAAGAAAATTTCTCAGTGATTTCATTAATGATGAAATGCCTTCTCATATAAAGGAAGAGCTTATTGCCCGGTTTTCTCTTACTGCAACCTCTATTCAAGAGCATGTCTATCAAAAACCATTTCCTAACCGATACATGGCCAGTTTTTGTAGATTTATTTCAGAGCATAAATCCGATCCGTATTGCTATATGCTGTATTACGATTCCTTTCAGGATTTCTTTAAAAAGCATGTAATTAAATATGTGGATTACCGAGTAAAACAAGTGAATTTCGTAGGCTCCATCGCTTATTATAATAGTGATATCCTTCGAAAGGCAGCACTCGATGCGCAGATTTCAGTCAATTTGATAATAGAAAGTCCGATCGCCGGTTTAACACTTTACCATCAAGAGAACCTATGAAAGTAACTGAAAGTACCTCTCACTACGATAATCTGGAGCAAATGGAAGTTTCCGAACTGCTTCAGAATATCAATAAAGAAGATCAGAAGGTGGCTCTTGCGGTACGAGAAGTAATCCCAGAGCTGACCAAACTGGTGAATGAGATTGTCCCTAGAATGGAGCGAGGAGGAAGATTGATTTACATAGGGGCTGGAACAAGCGGCCGGCTTGGGATTTTGGATGCCTCGGAATGTCCACCTACTTACGGCGTTCCTTTTGACTGGGTGATTGGATTGATTGCGGGAGGGGACAAAGCGATTCGGAAAGCAGTTGAAAATGCCGAAGACGATCCGGATCAGGCATGGAAGGATATTTTGGAATTTGGATTTAATCCCGACGATACCATTATTGGGATTGCCGCTTCCGGTTCCACTCCTTATGTCATCGGGGGAGTTAAAACTGCCCGAAATAAAGGCTTATTGACTGCCAGCATAACCTGTAATCCAGATTCACTTCTTTCCAGAGAAGTGGATCATGCAATTGAGGCTGTGGTTGGGCCGGAATTTGTGACAGGAAGTACCCGGATGAAGGCCGGAACTGCCCAGAAGTTGGTTTTGAATATGATTTCTACTACAGTGATGATCAAACTGGGACGCGTGAAAGGGAATAAAATGGTAGACATGCAGCTTTCCAATGCAAAATTGGTACAGCGTGGAGTCAAAATGATCCAGGAAGTTACTGGTCTTGATGAAGTGACTGCTCAGAAGCTTTTGCTGAGCCAAGGATCGGTACGTAAAGCCACTGCGTTCTATTACAGCCAAAAGCAATCAGGGGAATTTTCCTGACGGATGGTATTTTTTCGGTGGATTGGGCTTATCTTTGCAGCCCAATTAAGGGATTGGAAACCAATCGCTTATTTATTCACCATATAATCCAGCAGTGATGCTGCAATTCCATGAAAAAGAACAATTCGAAAAAACCATTTTTCAAAGAGGATAAAAAAGACTCCGAGTCCAACAAGTCATTTAAAGGAGCATTTAAAAAAAGAGCTTCGGATTCAGAATTCGAACGATCAGGATCAGATCGAAAAAGTTTCGGTAAAAAATCTGATTCAGGCGATAAACCTTCTTTTGGCAAAAAGCCAAGTTTTGGATCTAAAAAAGAGAGTAATTCTTCAAAAAATTTTTCTTCCTCATCCGATTCTAGCTCAGGCAAGAAAAAGTTCTTCGCTAAGAAAGAAGATTCTACTTCAGACAACCGAAGATTTGGCAAAGAGGATGGAAGTTCAAAAAAATTCAATCCAAAAACTGATAATCGAAGAGACAAATTCGAAAAGAAGGACTTCAAATCAGACAAGACTTCCGAAAAACCGGAAGGATTGGTATACCGAGGAAGGGGAAAAGATCAAAAGCCAATCTTCGAACCTGGTAAACCTGTTTATAAGAAAGAGAATAAGGAGCTTAGGGGCTTCGGTAAAAAAAGATTTGTAGATCAAGATACTAATCTTGATCGTCCGGATTACAAGTTTGAAGGGCTACCTTCCAAGAAGAAAAAGATGGATGAGGCAGAAGGAGGACTGATTCGGCTAAATAAATTCATTTCGAATTCTGGAATTTGCGGAAGAAGAGAAGCCGATCAGCTCATTGAGCAAGGTCTGATCACTGTGAATGGAGAAATCTGTACCGAACTGGGTCGAAAGGTAAAACGCACTGATCGCGTAGTCTATCAAGGCAGGAAGATTAATCCTGAAAAACCAGTTTATGTATTGCTGAATAAGCCTAAGGATTTCATTACGACCACAGATGATCCGATGGATCGCAAGACCGTGATGAACTTGGTAGGGAATGCATGTGAGGAGCGTATTTTTCCAGTTGGTAGATTGGATCGTAACACAACAGGGCTTTTGCTATTCACGAATGATGGCGAATTGGCAGCGAAACTTTCCCACCCATCTAACGAAATCAAAAAGATCTATCAGGTTACTTTGGATAAGCCTCTGACCAAAAATGATGAGGAAGCGATTATTTCTGGATTGACGCTTGAAGATGGGCCGGCAGCTGTGGACGATTTGCAAGTGCTCTCGCTGGACCGAAAGATTATGGGACTGGAGATTCATATTGGAAGGAATCGTATCGTCAGACGGATCTTTGCGCACTTAGGCTATGAGGTGACTGCACTTGACCGGGTGATGTATGCAGGTTTGGACAAAAAAGACCTGAAGCGAGGACATTATCGATTTCTGACAGAACAAGAGGTTATTCGCCTCAAGTTTTTCATATAGATACTAATAAGGCTCCTTCGGGAGCCTTTTTTATGCGAAGCCTTTCAAAGCTTTTTCCAATTCACGTTTGGTTATGATTCCTCCTTTTCTCCAGAGGATTTTTCCTTTTTTGAATAAAATATAATGTGGAATAGATCTGACCCCAAACTGCTGGGAAAGCTGTGGGTTCTTATCAATGTTGAGTTTGAGCAACTTTATTTTTCCCTCTAATTCATTCAATACCTCCTCGATGATGGGGTCCATGGTTTGACAAGGTCCACACCAATCAGCATAGAAATCCACTAAAACCGGGTCGGTACTTTTGCTGATGGTCTCTTTCGGATTTTTTTTGGGCATGATTGAAAATAGAGAAATCAGATCAGGATTACTAGATTTTATGAACTTCTATATATGCGGATCTTCTATCGTCCTGCGACTTCAGAAACCGGACTAAGATATCGAATTTCAAATTGGTTAATTAACCTGTGGTAATAAGCGATAAAAGCATTATAGGATTCGGATACATTATGGTCAAGACCACTTCGGTCATCTGTCTTCCAGCCAGTATAACAAAGAAATATAGCTCTTGGCATCATAATCACATTACTAAATTTCTTTTTCTAAACTCAGTGGGAGTAAGCCCACTATATTTTTTGAATTGCCTGCAAAAATGGCTTTCATCCGTAAAGCTGAACTCGTGGGCAATTTCTGATAGCGTAAGCTTGCTATAGGTTAGTCTGGCTTCGATAAGGCCGAATTTGTAATTGGTAATGTACTTCTTGATTGATTCGCCGACTTGTTTCTTGAATGAAATGCTGATGTAATTTGGTGCCATGTTAAATTTCTCTGCCAGGGCTTCGATGCTGAGTCGGGAAGGGAAATAAATGTTTTTCTTTACATACAAAAGGATAGACTCAACCGAATCAGAATAGGACGAAACCTGACCGGCATCGTCGGACTGCCGGAGTTTTC
>CAZFSC010000115.1:0-11086 GCA_964521585.1 uncultured Limnohabitans sp. | reverse complement strand
TCCTTCGATCATGGCCAAAGCTTCTGATTTGCCGATAGGAGCTTTTCGGAAAGTGACATCCCTCAAAACTTCCACGAATACTCCACCCAGTCCAAACATCAAAAGGTGTCCATATTTTTCCTTGTATTGCACACCAATTATCAATTCAACGCCCTGCTCAACCATTTTCTGAAGCAGAATGCCCTTAATGCTTGCCTGATCTTTTTTCTGGTTTGCTTTTTCGTGAATCTGACGGTAAGCCTCGATTAGCTCCTTTTCATTATGGATATTGGTGACGACACCCTCTACATCGGATTTATGGATGATTTGCTCAGATACCACTTTTGCTACCAGAGGATATCCGATTTCACTTGCGGCTGTTTTTAATTCATCCTGATGTTCGACGAATAAATACCGGGCAGTATTCAAACCATAATCCTTCAAAATCTGATAAGCTTCCGGTTCAGTCAGGAATTTATTTTCTCGGGATTCAGCCAGCTCAAGAAAGTGTTTTGCATTGTAGCGATTGACATCAAAATGCATCTCTTCACGCTTTAGCATGGTGTCTCGGAGTTGGTAATATCTGATGACTTCAGCACAGGCATCTATGGCATTCTTACCAAAACGATAGGAAGGGATTCCTTTTTCTGAAAATATTTTTTCTGTTTTTGAGCCAGGTTCGAATTCAGCAAAAACTGCTAATATCAGTTTGCCATTTTCCTTGGCCTTTTCTGAAAATTCTCCGATTCTACTTGCGATTTTTTCCAAATCAGTTACGACTTGCGGAGTACAGAGCACGAGCAAAACATCAAATTCATCTGAATCAATTAAGCTTTCCAATGCTTTTTCATACCGTTCGGCAGTGGCATCACCGACCAGATCAACTGGATTGTTCAAACTTACAGTCTCCGGCAGATTTCCCGAAAGCTTTTGTTGCAGCCCTTCGGAAAACCGAGGTACTTGTAATCCAGCTTTTTCGGCGGCATCAGCAGTGATGATTCCCGGACCCCCGGCATTGGATAAGATGCAAAGACGGTTTCCCTTGGGCTTTTGTAAACTGGAAAATATCTGAGCGATATAAAAAAGGTCCTCAAGATTGTTTACCCGGATGATCCCGTATTGCTCGAAAAGGTGATCCAGTACTTCATCGCTCTCGGTCATCGCTCCCGTATGCGAAGCTGCGGCACGTTTGCCGCTCTCGCTTCCGCCGGACTTCAATACGATCAGGGGTTTAGGTGGATTTTGTTTTGTCAGTTTGGATGCCAGTTCAAAAAATTTCCCGGGATTTTCAAAATCCTCCAGGTAAGCAAGAATTACTTTTGTCTGATCATCTTCCAGATAATATTGAAGGATGTCATTTTCATTGCTCAAAGCTTTATTTCCCAAAGAGGCAAATTTGGCAAAATTGATTCCATGCCGCTGGGCATATTCAAGTGCATAGACACCCACAGCTCCACTTTGACTGATAAAAGAAATATTACCCTGATCAGGATATTTATCTGCAAAAGTAGCGTTCAGCTTCACCTTGGGATCAGTATTGATGACTCCAAGGCAATTTGGACCTAGAAGCGACATCTCATGTGCTTTCGCAATAGCCACCAATTCATTTTCTAGTTCTTGGCCTTTGTCACCTGCTTCTTTGAAACCTGCCGAAATTACGATTACAGCCTTCACGCCCTTTTTGGCACAATCTTCCATGACAGGTTTCACCAAATCCCGGGGGATTACGATGACTGCCAGATCCACATTTTCAGAAATATCACTGACATTGGAAAAACATCGAAGCCCGATTATTTCCTCAGCTTTTGGATTTACCGGGTATATATGTCCTTCATACCCGCTCTCCAAAAGATTTCTGACAATGCCGTGTCCTATACTGGATTCATCTCTTGAAGCACCGACTACGGCTATACCAGTGGGACTAAATAAGGCTTGGATGGATGCTGTCATGGTTTTCGATCAGAATTTCTCATTTCAAAATATTATTACCTGAAGGATTTGTTGATGTCAATTCAAAAAATGGAAAGATCTTCATTTACCTCAAAAAGGAAAATTTATGTTTACCCCAATAAATCACTATCGGAAAAAGAGCATCGCCACAGTTGATTTTCCTAAGAACACTGGTGAATGCTATTCCTATTTTGAACTCTGAGATCCCACCTGATTTCTATTCAATTTTTTCATTTACTAATTTAAAATTACCTGGCTAAATGAAAAGAAATTTTCGTTTTTCTTACTTATTAAGAAAGTTTATTCTTCAGTGGTGAGGTTCGAAGATCTGGAAACTGTGATTTTCGGAATAAAGAAAATTTAAACTTTTGTTTTCCTGCCGGGTTTTAACTTTAAGGGTAGCGTACTATTTCCTGTATAGTGCGAAAAAAATGTTTTTTTATTATTTATCCCTTTATGGCGAATGTCCGCCAGTAAATAAATTAATCATTTAAAACTAGGAAGTTATGAAAAGTGAAAAAGGTTTTTCTGTTCATGTCAAAAAGGAGTTTCCGGTTTCTGTTGAGTCTTTGTATAAAGCATGGGTGACACCGGAAGCCTTGAAAGAATGGTGGCAGCCCATGGGCAAGACTTTGAAAGAAGTCAAAAATGAGGTCAAAGAGGGAGGAAAATTCAGATATAGATTTGAGGATAGTGAGAGTCCTTTGGAGATTACCGGAGAATACAAAAGGGTGAATCCGAAAAAGCAACTGGTGTATACCTGGGATTTCAATTTTGAAAAGGAAAGTCTAGACAAAAGTATTTTCCAATTGGAGATTAATTTCTCCAGCGATGGAGTGGGGAGCGAAATTTCAATTGCACAGGAAAATTTGAAAGATAAGGAATCCGTCATTGTGCATGAAGAAGGATGGAATAAGCAACTGGATTCTTTACATAGCTATTTGGTGAAAGGTCCGAATTATTGAGAGGTCCAAGATTGAATGATCAATTTTCTTTTCTGCAATCCCTAAATCCATATCGCTGAATCCAGAGCTCAGCTAAGTTCTCCGGAGTTCTTGGAAACTTGTCTGAACGGAATTGATAGCGATTGTATCCCCCAGGGGTCAAAAGACCAGTAGCATTTATACCTCTTTGTGCGCAGGCATTTGCTACTGGATTCCATAAGATATTCCAGGGAGATTGACTCGTCGCCCGGGTCAGGTAGACGCAGCGAAGTTTTTGAAGCTTTGGGGAATTCAGAATTAACTGTTCGACCTGATTGGATTCAGCCATTCCGTTCTGGATGAAAGGTTCCAGTTTATAATCGCTAAAGTTTTTGCAAAGTGAATCAGCTATGGATTGGTCCTCAGGATTAATACCATTAATTGCTCTGATCAAATCGGTAACAGCAAGTTTGTTTCGCTTACAAAAAGCCATCCACTCCGCTGTGTTTCCATTTTTGCCCAGCATAGGATTGTTTTCATAATAGAAGCCTAGCGTATCCCAAAACATATTTCGGCTAGTCCTTCCATAAAACCATTCTGCGTAATTATTCGCGCAACATCCCGGGCTAAAGGTGCCTATGAAAAGTGTATTTACTTCCCAGTTTACGTAGTCTAATTTTAGATATCGACTGGATTTGTGAAGGCAATTAAAGGAATCATCTTCTTGATCGAAAAATTCGATTTTGACCTTCTTACTTACCATAAGGCATTTTTGTATTAATTGTGTTTTAGAGATTCAAAAATTTTAATCGTATGCTAGTTTTTGGTATTCTCATTAGAGTTAGAGAAAAACTGTTATGTTTTTTTCTTTTGATAGAATAAACAGCGTCAGGTAAAACTGTAAAATTATCAAAGAATAAGCTTTAAAATTTTTTGATAGCAAGTCACCCGTAATACTCGATTTTATCTGTTTTAAATTCAATTTAATGTACTTAGGATTTGACAATTGAGGCGATATCAATCATGTACATTTGTCTTTTATCCCCCTCATGTGTTGAATCAAAAAACACCTTGTTTCCTTGCTGGTCGCAGCGGGGATGCAGGTCGCAGCGCCACTCTCCTCGAAACTTCTCCGGCTCATGAAAACTGCCCAGGATAACTTTTTTCTTAGTGGGCACATGGTAGAGGTAGAGCATTTGCATCCGGTCTTCTCCCTGCGGATAAGTATCATTGAGTATCCACTCATAATTAGTGTTGGGCACATAGGTATTGTGTCCGTTGACTGGCATTTTATCTTCATCCAGTTTTTCGTAGCGCTTACTTTTGTCATAAAACTCATAGAAAGCTGCCTCTCCTCCGTCTTCGGTAGAGGCCCAAGCAGTCACGATATCATCTCCCTTCCAGATAAAATGTGAGAAGTTGCCTGATTCATTCAGCAAGTAGAGGTCGCTACCGTCGGTATTAGCGGTAATCGCACGGGTAACATAGTCGTTGTTCCAGACATTACTTTTCTTCTGTAGTTCATCCGTTAGCAGGTAATCTCTGGAGCGGTTCAGGAATATGAAGCGGTTGCCGGAAGGCGATACCAGCAGGTGGTTGCACCAGTGAAAATTGTCTGTCACAGAACCCAGTTCCCGATCCAGAGAAGCCAGTTGGGCCAGTGAAATAATCAGCTTGCTTTCACCGGTTTTGAGATCCATACGAAAGATGCCATCGTCCTCTGGTGCTTTATCCAAGTTGCCTACGCCGCCGGGAACCACATAACCATAGCCGGGACGCATCTTTTGCAGACGGGCGAAATTTACAGTTAGCCCAAAGCTGCCATCGGGAGAGAGTGTATAAATCGGCCGAGGCAAAGTTCTTGTCTTTCCTGTTTTGGTATTATAAACTTTACTGATAAACTTCTCCCCTTCACGATCATTCCAAATTACTTCTTCTGTGCTTCCGGGAATCCACTGCAGCATGCAGCCCTGTTGCCAGCTCCAAGCGGTGCTTTCCCCGATCTGTTTCCACTTATTGTTATTTCCCAGATCTATCAATCCGATCCGCAATTTGTCACTGGGGTTAGGAGAACGGAATAAGACATCCACTTCATTGCCTAGGGCATACTGGCCAGTGGGGTCTACCTGCTCTTTATCGTAGTAGCCAAACCAATGCTGCTTTTCACCCGAAGTGATTTGCTTTACCGGATATTCCTGTGCCTGATCTGCATGTAAAAGATGAGGAAAAGTGCCAAAGGCCAGACTTATTCCCATTGTATTTCTAATAAATTCTCTTCTTTTCATGAGCGGATATTTTGAGTTTGCAAGGCTATTTTTCTAGAAATCCTCTGGGAATTAGGGCCTCATTTTTTTTCATATTTCTGCTTTATTTCCTGATAATAATCTTTCATCAGAAAGAAAGCCTTCTTTTTCTTGCCTCGCTCAGAGACTAAGCCCTTGCGGTTGTAGTCATCCTGTATGCCAGCCAAAGGCCGGCGAGGCGATCGAAAGTCCATCAACAGCCAAGGAGTAGTGCCACGAAGGAAAGGTATCTTCTTAAGCATTTCAATGTTGTATTTATACACTTCGGCCTGGTAGTCTTCGGTCCAGCGTTCGTTCGTTTCTCCAAAATAACCCTGCAGCGCGCCTCCTCCAAACTCACTGAGAATCATTGGCTTCTTGTAAACTGTTTCCCAACGTAGCTCGTCACATGTTTGAGGCTCGCCTGAGTACCAGCCGCAGTAATTGTTGTTGCCGATCACATCCAGCTTAGCTCCCAGTGGATCATCAATCATCTTGGTGCCGTCTTTAGTCATGTGGTTTTCCAGGGCAGCGGTCAGAAGGCGCGTAGGGTCAAGCGCTTTGGCATAATCTACCAGGCTTGAAATAAACTCTAGGCGACCTTCTTCCAGTGGGGTTTCATTAGCCACCGACCAGAGGATGATAGAGGCTTTGTTTTTATCGCGGTTAATCATCTCCCGCAGCTGTTGACGGGCATTTTCAATGGTCTGCTGGTTCTGCCAGAGGATGGTCCAGTACACAGGAATTTCCGACCACAGCATAATACCCATTTCATCGGCAGTGCGGGTAGTGTGCTCATTGTGGGGGTAATGCGCCAGCCGGAGAAAGTTGCTGTTCATTTCCTGTGCCCAGCCAAACTGTGTCCTGGCTTCTTCTGCGCTGGTCGCCCGTCCTTGATGAAAAGGCGCCTCCTCATGCATACAGATACCTCTTAGAAATACGCTCTGCTCATTGAGCAGAATGTCATAGCCTTCTACTTCTATGCTGCGCATGCCGATATATTCGCTGATCTTATCTGTGTCAGCCACCAGCGATACCTCGTATCTTTTAGGGTTCTCCGGACTCCAATAGGAAACTCTTTCTACAGGTATAACAAATTCGGCATAGCCACTGGCGTTAGTCTGGATTGTTTTATCAACTTTCAATTCCGGGATCTGAAGCTGTACATTCTGCTGGCTTTGAGGACCATTGAGTTTTACCCAGCCTTTGATCTGCTGATCGTTTTGAGGATCAAGCTGTACAAAATAGTTGTGCACGAAAGTCAGGGGTGCCTCAATGAGATGTACCGAGCGGGTGATGCCACCGTAATTCCACCAGTCAAATATGACGGTAGGCAGGGCTTCACGCTTACGGGTATTATCTACTTTCACGATTACAAAATTCTCGCCGTCTTTAAGTTTATCGGTCACTTCAAAGTTGAAGGGGGTAAAGCCGCCTTCGTGCATACCTATTTTTTCTCCATTCAGGTAGACATGAGCCTCATAATTGACTGCGCCGAAATGCAGGTAGTAGCGTTGGTCTTCTTTTTTGTCGTAGTCAAAAACTTTACGGTACCAGATGGTACCTTCGTAACGAAACAGTTCTTCATCCTGGGTATTCCAGTCTCCGGGTACATTGAGCTTTCGGGCAAGCTTAAAGTTGTATTCAATCAGGTCGGAAGGCTGCTGTACCTGACGGTCTTTGAACCAGCCATCCCCAGATTCTTTGTAGCGATAATTGTAAAAACCGATCTCCTGCTGGTCAATGATGGCATCCCATTTACCGTCCAGGGAGAAGGTATTGCGGCCTTCCACATTGACCACCAGGCTGTTGTTATTTTCCAGAATAGCCGCCCACTCAGGAGACTGGGCAAAAACCTGAAAAAAAGAGAGCGTAAGAATTAGCGCTATGGCTGCTTTTTTCAAATGGTGAAGCATAATTACAAGTTTATCAATCGTTTGTGATATATAATTAATTCGCGTTGCATGTTCTTTTCTGCTCCAGATCGTTAGTACCGTCCGGACAGATCTTCTTCCAGCGACATTACCCAGTCGTTACCTTCAGCGTCCAGCGTACTGGGCTAAGCGATGATTTCCATCACGGGAAGATTTAATATTAAGTATTATAAACCTGGGTTTGTAAATTCATTAAGTATTTTTATTTCAATCAATAGTAATATTTTTTCTTGTTTAGTTATTCATGTATGCAAAAAAAGAAGGGAGACATTAGGCTAAAGTAAATTTTGAGAAAATGTTTTTGATTCGGATGATCTCCTGTGTAAGATCAATGCCCTCAATCGGTGGAGCTTGTTCTATGACGAGGTAGCCAGAGAAGCCTTTATCGATCATGGTTTTGACTATCTCTTCTCCTTTGGTCACACCTTGCCCATAGGGGACGACTTTATGGATGCCTAATTCTCTGGTGTCTTTCAAATCAATGTGCACCACCTTATTATGAAAGCGCTCCACCACTTCGAAATTATCCACACTGGCTCCGTCAAAGTGGCCCATGTCCAAGCACATGCCTACATGAGAAGAATCCACAGCCTCAAAAATCCGGTCGTAATCTTCGATATTTTCAATGTTATTGTTGGCATGATTTTCCACCGCAATGATCACATCCATCTCTTCGGCTGCGGCCGTCAAATGCTTGAGCACTTCGATTACAGTCTCTAATCCACCTTCCTTGCCTCTGCCTGCGCCGGTGAATTTTACTCTTTTACAGCCCAGCGATTTTGCCTGCTCCATGAGCCAAAGCTTATGGGTGATATCTTTGAGCACGTTCCCTCCAAAAGAAGAACCCTGCAGCGAAATAGGTTTCAGTCCATTCAAATAACATCTTTCTCTTATGCTTTCAATGCCTTGGGGAGTGATGGTGCGAGGATGCCAGACATTGAATTCCACATTCTTTAAGCCGGTCTTGGGAATAATTTCAAAGGCTTTCTCAAAAAATTCATCCCCAAAACCATCCAGACAAATGGTTGCAATTGCCAGCTCCACGCCATTAATATCATCTGGAATGCCTTTAATTTTTTCCAGATTAGGGTTAAGACTCAAACTCATACCAGCCAGCATAGCAGATGAACTCTTGACAAAAGCACGGCGGTTCATATTGGTTTCCATAGTTATTCTGAGTTAAAATTGCTCCAATAATGCATAAAATACATAGTCTAAAATAGAGCTAAAATCAAAATCATTAAGCGCAATTTTAATTTACCATGTTTGACATTAGATAGATTATTTTAAAGTCATCAAATAGGTAATCAGATGGTTGAATTCTTCAGAAGTCATACTGCTTTCCAATCCTTCAGGCATCAGCGATGTAGACACCATGCCATAACTTTGGGGGTTTTTAAAACTTTTGAAATTGCCGGTCGAAATCATCAGCTCCACCTCATTATTTCCCACATCTATCTGCCTTCCCTCATGCCTCTGCCCATCTTGGTCCTTCACATACCAGCCCTGCCACTCAGGGGAGATTTCTTCGGAGGGTGCCAGTATGGCTTTGATTAGTTGCTCCCTACTTTTACTGCTGCTTACATTCGAAAGATCTGGCCCAAATTCTCCTCCCCAACCATTTACTTTATGGCAAAGCTGACATTGGCTAGAAGCCATTTGAAAAATAAGTTTGCCTCTAATCGCATCTCCAGTACCTTCAGCTGCAGAGTTCCATGTCTCATCATTTATGCTATTCTGATCTTCGGCTTTTCCCTGGCAAAGTTGCCAGATACTGGTAAATTCTTGATTTGATACCTTATTTTTACTAAGCTCTTCCTCAATTGCTTCGCTTATTTTTTTGTCGCTAGTACAGCGGCAAAGATAGCGCAATGCAGCGGCTGTCAGATTAGGTTTGTTCTCTTGCAGCACAGGTAAAATTTCTTTACAGTAGTTTCCAGCCTGATAACCCAGGCTTACCAAGGCAATGGCTCTCAATTCTTCATCTTGCATCGGGTCTTGGGCAAGTTTTGCCATTGTTAGTGCTATTTCCTGATCGGGAAGAGATTTCAGAGCATACAGAATGGCTTCCTTCAGTGGTTTGGAAGCATCTGAAATTAGGGAGAGTAAAACTTCCTTTTGTTCCGAGGGCTTATCCAGATAGGGTAATGTTGCTGCGCGTATTTCATCAGAAAGCTGTTTGTCTTCTAAAATGGAAAGCAAATAACCTTCGGGCAACTCACGCTTTAAGTTCTTGGAGGTCTTTTCCGATTTGTTTTGGTAGCCCTCGATAAAATTAGGCTGTAGTTGCCTCAAAGTAGCGAGAAATGTCTCCATCATAGCGGGTGAAATCGCCCCGTTTTTCAAAGTATTTTTCACTTCTTCCAGCAAATCGGCTCTCAAATTTTTTCCGATGTGGATAAGAGTCATTCTTCTGACCTGCTCATTTTCATCTTTGAGAAATCGCAGTAAAATGGGTTTGTCTATTTTTAAATTAGATTTCGATAAAGTCAATAAAGCCTGTAAACGCAGCTCCGCCTTTTGATCCAGACTCAGAACCATCAATTGCTCATGAAATTCAGGTGCGGCTAAAGCCTTTCGGGCCACAGCTTTGGCAAAAACATCCGCAGAGGCAAGGACTTTTTTATGTTCTTCAAAATCTCTGCTTGCGATCTCTAAATACCGGGAATTAAGGCTGTAATTTCCATTAACAGGGCCTAATTGCGATTGATTCGTTTTCTTTTCTTTGGCAGTTAATCGCCAGACTCTGCCTTTTCCATGATTGGGGTACTCCCTTACCACCCAATCGCTGATGTATATATCGCCTTTACTATTGGCTGTCAAAGCGACAGGATGAAAAGTACTGTCTCCTTTAATGATTACTTCAGCTACACCTCGTACCGTGCTTTGATAAGTTGAAAGAGGAATTCGGACAATGCTGTTTTCTTCCCAAATCGTAGCAAGAATGTTGTTTTCGTAGTCCGGAAAGTGGCTGTAGCCAGCATCTATGATGCCGGAGGGAGCTTCTCCTAAAGCAGCCGCATAGGGTAATGTTCCGGGTAATTCACCGTTCCAGGCCAAATAAGGATGATTACCACTGTTGCCATAAAGCGATTCATAGCCATAATGTCCACCTGGCACTACATCTATAAGCCGATTAGGACCGCGGCTGTCAGGGTCATTATCAGCAAGCAATAATTTGCCTAGCTTAGTAAATTTCAAGTCAAAAGGATTCCAGAATCCGGTAGCTACTTCTTCCAGATAAGTGCCGTCAGGGCGAAATCTAAAAACATTTCCTCCGTCTCCATAACCTTCGATTTTAGAACCGTCGGGACCTTCTATAGTCCAGGCAAGTCCTCCAATATTGCCACGGGATACATAAATCCAGTCATCCTCAGCATAGACAATCCCCAGTAGGCCAGCATGATCGTAAACCGTTCCCGATGCTTTCAACTCAAGCAAAACCTCCATTTCATCACTTTTGCCATCTTGATCTGTATCTGCAAAGGTTTTAATCTTATCTTTTTCTATCACGTAAATCACATCATCCGGTCCAGCGGCGATGTTAAGTCCACTGCTGATGCTGTCGGCAAATACGATCCATTCTTCAGGAACACCATCCCCATCTTTATCTATTCCTTTCTTGATGCGGTCATATTTCAGCCCAGCATAATCACTCGGAGGGGAATGCGTATGGGATTCCAACACATACAGATTGTCTCTACTGTCGATGGTCAGACCTATTGGTGTTACAATTTCGGGATCTTCCAGGATTAGCTCGAGCCTCAGGTTTTCATCCAATACTATCGGAAAATCCTTGGTATTTCCATCTTGCTGTTTTTCGCCACAACTCTGGATTAAAAGTGCGAAGAGAATAAATCCTAGAATTCTTAACTCCAAAAATGATGATTCAGAGCAATTTCTATTTGAGAGTTTAAAAAGATAATCCGTGGTTTTTGAACGTCGTAACATCGGTGACCTAGTTGATATTTCCTGAAAATGCCCGCCTGACTATTCATAACGGCCTAGTAATTATCCC
>CAZFSC010000114.1:9112-11267 GCA_964521585.1 uncultured Limnohabitans sp. | reverse complement strand
GGAACAGAGAAATCTACTTTATCCGTAGTCAAATCCAGTTGTAAATTACCTCTTCCAAGTTCGCAGTCTTTATTCAAAGCAGGTATCTTACTGAAAACTGCTGCTTCATAAATGCCTTCAGCGTCCACTTCAATTTCATACTCGTTGTTAAATTGACTTAATATTTCAATATTACCATCTGAATCAAACCTTCTCCACTCTACAGTATTTACCTCCTCTGGAAAGGTAGTCGAAAGCTTGATGATAGCTTTTGGACCAAATTCACAAAGTTTGGTTGCCTCTAGAAAAACATCTACCGAAAGTACAGGCTCTTTGGCAACGAATTCTTTTGGGGGAATAGGACAGGACTCACTATTTGCCGGCTGGACTTCTAATGAATAATTGCCAAAAGAAGTAGGCGGAAGATCAATTCTCTGGCTCGTCCCGATAATCTCATCTTTTTCATTTCTCCAGAAAAACAATACAGTATTTGGGTCTCTCGAAAAAATATCTGCCTCATAGCTTCTATTACCTACTATACAATCTTCGGCCACGAGATTAATTTCAAAATCGACCGGGTCCTCCAAGCTGACCTCAATTATTTTTTCAGTGGGACAGATATCATCTTGATTGGGCAATGTACCAACTATCTTGTATTCACCTTTCTGGTCTAAAGTGATCGACTCCCCAGCATTTTTTATTTCTGTGGTATTATCTGGTCTTGTGATGGTAAAGACTAAAGCTTGAGAAGTATCGGGGGTCAAATCGAAAGTTTGGCAAATGTTTATGTTTTCGGGTATTTGGAAACTAGTCTGATCTTTTCCTGGAATTTCTAATTCAGTAGGGTTGGGAAGGATACATTCAATATTCTCACCATCCTCATCGAGCAAATCACTTTCATCATAAATTTCAAAAAAGTAAGTGCCTCCGAAAACCTCTACCCTAAAAACATCTGAATTCGGCAAAGCTTGATTCAAAACGACTCCACCTTTTTCGTTGATCACTCGATAAAATGCGTCTGGGTTTGGCCCATTTAACATAGTTACTCTAAATGATCCGGGAATTTTACCATTAACTGTACATGCTTCACCGACAATATCGTCAGTTTGAAACTCTAAGGGTTTAGGTAGATCCCCCAATGGCACTACTGATCCTATTGAATTAATGCATGTGCCTAAGCCTCCAATTAAATTATAGGTACCGGATTTTAAATTAGGTATTTCTATAAGTTGGTTAGCTACAAAAGGGCCATAAGAAAGACCAGTTTCTTCTACATTGATGAAATCCAAATCAGTTACAGCTCTAATTATCAATTTGCCGTCGGGAAGAAGACAACCGCTTGAAGCCTCTGCAGACTCAAAAACAAAAGTAGGCTCTGGATTGTATTTGAAACTTTTTTTGCCCTCAGTGGAGCATCCTGGATTGGAGGGATTATCAAGAACAAAGGAGACTTCGTAATCTCCAAAGCTTGAAAGATCCAAACTCGGAGTGATTGTTTTGGAATCTCCTGTTCCCAAGGATTTTTTAGAAGGTTCGCCTATTTTCTGGACAAACCATTCGCCAGATAATTTGGGGTTTGTCTGAAATGAAATTTGACCATCTACACATACCCCAGAATCAGAACTTTCAATCAAAATCGTGGAAACATTGGAGACAGAAAATGTTTGGGTATAGTCACAGGTTCTTTCTCCGGCTGTATTTTCAAGGAAATAACGGACTGAAAAAATGCCTTCCTCTGTCGTGATCAATGTATTGGAAGTAGATAGTACCGTACCTCCACTGTTTTTCCACTCAAACTTATACCTGGAAAAGTTGCTGCTAGAGGGATCAATGGCCTGAATCTGCAAAGGCTGGCTTGAGCAGGAAATGTATTCGCTTTGGAGTAATTTTATAGGCTCTTTTATGACTTCTACCTGCTTGGTAAATTTTGCCAATTCGATTCCTCCACGGCTGACGTCGAGCTCCACTCTGTAAGTACCATTTGAATCAAAAGGATAGTTGATTGTCTGAAAGGCGCCAGGAGTTCTGGAGAATAAAAGATTTCCTGAAGGGCCGTAAATCCTCCAGGCATATAGATCAGTCACTGGATTTCCCTGTCCACTGAAAGTTCCAACTACAATTCCCGAAACATTACACAACAATCCTGGACCCTGAAGATTTGGATCATTAACCACTT
>CAZFSC010000114.1:7536-9012 GCA_964521585.1 uncultured Limnohabitans sp. | reverse complement strand
CCCGAAACATTACACAACAATCCTGGACCCTGAAGATTTGGATCATTAACCACTTCTGAATTATTTCTCTCATAAAAATGAGACAAAAGGCTTGTAGAAGCTAAAGGATTTGATTCACCGTTTCCCCATGAAGCCCAAAATAGGGCTCCAATAGCTAATAAAACGAATATAGTTTTAGGGTATTTCAAGTCGTTTCTTAAAACTCTGTAAATCAATTTACTAAATTAGCATTTTTTGAGTCCTCAAAAAAAATCGATTTTGCCCTATTGAGTTTTCCGGCTTTTGTTTAGAGATTATCTAACGAAAACCCAATTTCCCTTATCGCTTAAAGTCTCCGAAAATTCATACCCTTCAATATTGAAAAGTTTTAACTCGGAAGGGTCTGTTATCCTGTTTTTAATTGCATAATCTACCATCATTCCCCGGGCTTGCTTGGCAAAAAAACCAATTACCTGGTAATTATCATTTTTATATTCCTTAAAATGAATGGTGATGATAGGACTTTTGACAGTTTTCAAATCTACCGCTTTGAAATATTCCTGAGAGGCAAGATTCACGATGACTTTATCTCCCGCAGCTTCATTGATTGCTTTAGCTATCTTTTTATCCCAAAATTCATACAGGTTTTTACCTTTCTTGTTTTCCAGTCGCGTGCCCATTTCAAGTCGATAGGGCTGGATCAGATCCATTGGTTTGAGTAATCCATATAAGCCGGAGAGAATTCGTAAGTGCTCCTGCGCAAATTCAAAATCTTCTTTCGTAAAACTATCCACCTCTATTTTTGTGTATACATCGCCTTTGAAAGCCAGAAGAGCCTGTTTTGAATTTTCGAAATTGTAGTCTTTTTGGAATGTTTTGAAACGCTCCTCATTGAGATTTGCCAGATTCTCAGAAATACCCATAAGTTGGCCGATTTCTGATGCGGTTTTTTTCTTCAAAACACTGACTAAGGTCTTGGTCTCTGCCTGGAAATCTGGTAAAGTATGAGTTTTAGTAGTAGGGATACTGTAATCCAGCGTTTTTGCTGGGGAAATTAGAATAAGCATGCTATTGAATAATGGTAATCGCTTTGGTGGTTGATTGGGTAATATTTTGATCTCTACTGGTAAACTTCACCTTTACAGCATATGTTCCATTGGGAACAGATTTTCCTCCAACTTGCCCATCCCAAGGGCAAAATGCCTGATTTGGTTCGAGGTTTTCATGTGTACAATAGAAAATCAACTCTCCCCAACGATTGAATATATAAACCTCGACATCATCGATATATTCATTGGCGAAAAGGATAAAATTTCGGTTCGGATCATTCAGAACAACCCCTGTCGGAAAGGTGATTTTTAGAGAACAATCCTCAACAACTTCAAAATTCTCTACATAAAAACATCCTAAATCATCCGAGACAGTCAATTCGTAGATGCCGGGAAGCGTGGGAGTGAAGCTGGCCGCTGTGGAAACTTCCTCTCCGGCAAGCTTCCA
>CAZFSC010000114.1:0-7436 GCA_964521585.1 uncultured Limnohabitans sp. | reverse complement strand
GTCCCACCGACCACGCTATACCATTCAATATTCTCCACATTGCTCAAATCTGCATCTATTGTAATCGTGGTACTACTTTGGTCAATGCAGAATGGAACTATATCCAACGCTACTTGCAGATTTGGAGTGAGAACTTCGGCATCGAAAAAAAATGGATTAGGTGGACACAATCCGCCATCTTTGGGCTGAACCTCCAGTGAATAGGTGCCTGAAAAAACCGGCACAAATGTTTGAGATCTACCCACAATAGTTCCGTTGGGATCTTTCCATAGGAAGACTACATCATTGGGATCTGCATTATTCAAAACAGCCTGATATTGAACCCCAATCTGGCAGTCCACTACCGGAGGGAGCACATCGAAGTCCAGAGGTTGAGTGATATTGGCAGTGAAGGTTTCTTCACGAGGGCAGTTTACTCCATTTGGATCTTCTCCTCTTATTACATAGTCACCGCTTTGTGTAATGGTAAATTCCCCATTCCCATCAGGAGAAATTGGGTTTCCGGATACTGTGGTCAAAGTATAATTCAACGGCTCCGGCCCTGCTGGAATGAAAGTAAAACTTCCGCAGGCTGTGAAATCGGATGGAACGGAAAAAACTACCTCAAATTTCTGAGCGATAGAATAAATAGTCGGATCAGGTATTGCACAATTTGTCGGATCAGTGATTTCCACGGAATAATTTCCATAGGGAAGAGGCACAGTCACTTCTGCAGAATTAGTAAAATTGCCGGTAAATACCTGACCATCACCCTGTCGAGTGATTAGGTAGCTTCCGGATTTAGCACCGCTGGTAAATGCTATGATAATATTCCCGTTTTGCACCCCATTTGCATTGCAGATCTCATCTTCCGCAGATACAGTATATTCAAATCCAACAGGGGGATTTGAATTTTCCACCGTGACAGTTGCTATGTAAAAGCAACCCGTAGAATTCTCCGCTTCAATGGTGTACGTACCTGGCAAAACATTATTTACTGGTAGCACATCTCCCTGAGAGACATTGTTAAATACCTCACCTGTTTCCTGTACAGTCACAGTTGCCGCATTAGCTTGCATACTGATCTCAAAAGAACCATCCGGAGTGTTGCAGTCTGTGGAAGGTGTAATTTGAGTAGCTACCAAAAGTGGAAGTTCGTTTACTAATAATGGCAGCCTTTTTTCAACGGTACAACCTTCCAAAATTGGGTCTTGGGTCACAAAAATGATCTCATACTGTCCCGGACCAGGAAGATTATTGATAAATAATTCCAGTTCAAAGAAGTTGCCCAATGAAACCCGGGCGGGATCGCCATTCAATTCATAAAACCAGTCACCGGTGATTGGGGTATCCGGTGCAAAAATTACCGAGGTTTCTTCATAGCAAACCTCAGTTGCTGTTTGTGTAATGTCAAACTCAAAAGCTGGGCCTACGAATATTTCTGCAGTTGCTGGACAGGTTTCATATAATGCTGCCTCATCATCGGATAGCCCATCAGGTATGGCAAAACTAACCGTAACCGTGTAAATACTTTCTTCAGTGACAGTGATCGAGTTTGAATTTTCATCTCCAAAAACCTGACCCGCTGCATTGGTCCACTCAAACACGTAAGTTCCCTCTGCGGGATCATAACCCTCAATTGCTGTCAAGGTAACTGGGTTTTCTGCACAAAGTGTAGCAGCATCTGGTAATGTCAAGGTTGGCGGCGCATCTACAATTATCTCTGTGCTGGCTAGGAAATATTCAGGATCACCACAACGGTCGACACGAAGATCAATAGTGTAAGTGCCAGGGGAATCAAAGATTTGCTCCAAGGTTTGAAATTCTTCTCCGGGACCACCGAAATTATCCTGAATCACTGTTCCGTCGTCTTTGGTGATAGTCCAAAAATAGCTGTCAATATCAGGCTCTCCACCACCCTCAAGAAGTGCTCCTGTAGGGTTTTCGGGGTCAAGACATATTCTAGGGGGCGCTGTAAGAGAAGGTTCTGGAATGGAACTTCCTGAATTTTGGACGAAAGAAGGTAGTCCAAGATTGGAAGTACCAGGCATGGGTTCTACCCCATCCTGAGTGAACGAACTAGTAGCAGTACATCCTGTGCCGACATTGATCTGACCGATCCGATTATCATTTACTACTGCTGCATAGATTTGACCATTAGGTCCTATCTGCAAAGCTCCAAGATTAAGACCCGCTGTTCCGCTAATTTGATTTTTGGTACTTAGGATACATGCCTCGATCTGAGCTCTAGTAGTAGAATTGCCGAAGCAGGAAGGGCAAGTCGCTGCATCCGGGTCATCATTATCCACTGCTTTGATAATGAATTCTTCGATTCCAGGTCCTCCATTTCGATAACTTACCAAGACACGATCGCTGTCATCTGAAAACTCCAAACCGTAAACATCCCCATTACATCCCAAGTCTATCCTGGCATATTCGGTCAGTTCACCTGTGTTTTGATTGAAGTTGAAAATCTCCAGTTTATTACATCCTCCTTCACTGATGGTGACGGCTAGTTTTTCACCGTCTGGGCTGAACTTCATGGCTCCAACTCCGGAATTAAATCCATGATTACTTCCCACAGAGCTCAAAACAGGAGGGCCAATTCCATTGGTTGTCACCGGATAAGCCCGGAAGGTATTATTTCCCAATTCATGAAACATGACCCAGGTTGTGTCGCCTGCATCTAAAGCGGCCGAATGCTCAGTCGATGGGCTAAACAGGAAATTATCCTTTGTGACGACATTTCCGACACCGGTTGGATTTTCAGCTTTGATGTCTACCAGAGAAAATTTGACCTCATTAGTCCCATTTGCTGAAACTTGGGTTGTAAATAAGTAAAATAAGGTTTCCTCTTCTGGAACTGGCACAGCCAACACTCCCTGACTTGAATTGTTGTTTCCTCCTATATCATCCCCATTTTCCATCAGATTTCCATTGAGATCCCAGACAGACTCTCCATCGGTGTAGAATAAAACCTGTCCCGCCTGGTCCGATATGGTAGTGGTTCCAGCTGGTATGTTTTGGGGATGCCTGCTTGGTATTGGCCTCGGGGTCGGTGCATCCGGATCGTCTGGATCGGGGTTGAAATCAAGACCTGCCCCGTCTCCGAAATACCAGATATTATTGGTTTGATCGGGAAGATCCCAGACTTTGACCCTAATCTCAGCATAGGCATAACATTCTGAGCCTGGCTCACGCACCAGCACCCAATAAAGGCCAGGCAGACAAACCGTATTTTCATTTCTGGTTCCCCAGCCTTCATCCCGGTAATTAGACCAGAAGTATTCATAATTATCCCCGCCACCAGGAGGTGCTTCACCACCTTGTTCGCCTTCCGTGCTTTGGGCTTCCAATAAAGCAGCGATATCTACACATTGCCCTTCGCAAATAGTAGTGTCCTGCGGGGTGAAATTTGCTTCCAGGTTATTTTCCGTCAGTGGGATATCTCGGGAGACCGTCTGCGATTCGCCGTCTGCAAAAGTCACTGTCAGCGAGACAGAAATACTTTGTCCTTGAGCGGCGTCTGCTGGAACCAGGAAATGTTCCTGACCAAAGTCCGCCGGCAATGGATTGCCATCCGAATCAGTCAATGGAGGATTGAATTCCCAGTCAAAACTGACAGGTCGGTAATTTTCCGGTAAGATTTCGCTGGTTAACTGAATCGGATTATTGGCGCATGGAAATTCAGGTGACCAATTGAAATTAATCGAAGGTTCAATATCCGCATTCGGAGCAAATACCGGGAAGATTCTCCCGCAAAAATCCACCCCGTTGAATGGATCTTCCTCCAGATTGATTTCTGAAAGGTCAGGTTCATTTGGGTTTGTAACCCTTCCGATCAGCTGTGGTCCACCAGCTACTTCTTCATAGATGTAATAAAGACTCCCGTCTGGACCTGTTTTGATATCATAGACAGCATTTAGACCGTTGGTCAGCGGTATTTCTTCCGGAGTGGCTGAGAGGTCGTTACTGGGAACCCGGAGGAGCTTATTGCCTCTTGAGAAATAAATGAATGTGCCGTCAGGAGAAAAGGAAGCGCCCTCGATAGAATCTGTTCCTCCGGAATTGGTAATCGGACGAACATTGTTAAATGATCCAGAACTCGTGTCAAAATCAACAATCAAAATATCATCCCCTGCATTTTCGGAAATCAGGATCAATCTGCCGTTTTCTGCATCATGGATGATTGCTTTTGGAGTAAAAGGAATTCCCTGATTGTCGGTCACGGTAAAATTTCCTGCTCCTGAATCCAATCTTCTGGAAATTAGATTTCCTCCGTTGAAACTGATCAGGTAAGAAGGCGATGAGGGTGACTTCACTACCAAAAGTGCTCCTGAAGCAGGTCCTATTGTTACATCTTTCTGGGTCACCTCACCTAAGGGTCGCTCATTTCCAGTAGCCTGTCCGGCAGCGTTCATATCTACCAGGGAATAGAGCAACTGTCCTCCTGGGGAAATATAGAAGATATAAAAAAGCTTATTCCCGTCAGGATCATATTCTAAAAACCCCGTCGCTACTTTCTGTCTGCCATCAATATCACCATTTAATCCTGGGGCACTTCCCTGTAATGATTTGGAACTGTAATCGTAAACCAACTCTCCATTGGTTATAAAAAGTGGCTGTCCGGTAATCGGATCGATGGCAATGGCATTGTTATTTTTTCCGATTAAAACCGAAGAGGGAAGAGTTTGAACGGTTGCGGTTTCACCTTTTCCAAATGACAAATAATTGTTTGCCGTGCTGGAATCACAATATCCGAAAATCCATTCATTGCCATTGAAACCCTGGGAATAGGCAGAAAATTGTATTACAAAAAATGTAATTAGCAGATAAAGGGGAAAAATGTAAAGGAAGCGTATGGATTTAGGGCTGCTTTTCATAATTTACGAACTGCATTTAAAACAACGAAGTGTTCAAATCGTTCTAAATGCTAACTGAATATTCAAATAAACGAACAAATCCTTGTTACGGTCTCTGGTTTACGTGGTTTTTTTTAGTGTGGTTGGACTATGTTTCCATTCTTCGGCTTTTGCCCAAGATCCACAATATAGCCAATACTATGCGGCTCCACTTTATCTCAATCCTGCATTTGCCGGTTCGGAACTTACCGGAAGAATAGGATTTAACTACCGAAATCAATGGCCGAGCATCGATGCTCAGTTTACTACCTACTCTGCATTTTACGATACGTATCTCGAGGACTACAATAGCGGCATAGGAATAATGCTAATGCAAGACACCGAAGGAGCAGCGCAACTCAGATCAACCACGATTGCAGCGATTTATTCCTACGAATTGCGCTTGAGTGACAATTTATATTTCAGACCGGGGTTTCAGGCGAGCTATATCCGTCGGGAAATCGGATTTTTTGAGAATCTGATTTTTGCAAATCAAATCGATAAAACAAATCCCTTTGGCCCCACGCTGCCCGGCACCGATATTCCAGGACTGGGCGATCCGGTCAATATGCTTTCTCTTTCATTTGGAGGTTTACTGTTTACCGATAAATTCTGGATCGGGGGATCAGCACATCATGTGAATCAGCCCAACCAGTCTTTTATTGACGGAGATAGTCCACTTCCTGCAAAATTCTCTTTCCATGCCGGATACAGGATTCCCTTGGGAGAGGGTAGCATGCGCCAGGATTTTACGCACATGCGGAAGCAGCGCTATCTGACTCCCACCGTAAATTACAAGCGACAAGGTCCTTTTGAGCAATTGGATGTTGGTGCTTATTTCTATGTAGAGCCTATCGTGTTTGGATTGTGGTATCGTGGTCTTCCCTACAAGCCTGTAGAAAACCAAAGCAATAGAGACGCCATCGTCATGATGGTGGGATTGAATCTGTTGAGCGGGTTGAATGTGGGTTATAGTTTCGATTACACGGTCTCTCAATTAGGCATTCAGACGGGTGGGGCACATGAGATAAGTCTTTCCTGGACGCTGCCCAACCGCAACATAGGTCAACCCAGGAGAAGGGATACAATCCTTCCCTGCCCTAAATTCTAATATTAATGGATCCCATATTCTTAAGGAACCTGCTCATTGGAGTAGTGACTTTTGGTTTTTTGCTTAATAAGATTTTAAGTTATCTGAATATCAAGCAGCCTGTACCTGAGGTGCCAGACTCTTTATCTGAATATTTAACTTCCAAAAAGCTGCAGGAAGCAAAAGCGTATCAGGAGGAAAATTATCAGTTTGGGATTGTTTCGGGTACTTTCTCCTTCACTTTGACAATTCTGTTTTTAAGTTTTGGCTGGTTTGGTGAAATCGATTCCTGGGTACAAACTTTTGACCTTAGTCCCCTTTTTGAATCACTGGCATTCTTTGCCGTGATTTTTATAGGTTCTGATCTACTCAGCTTGCCTTTTGATTACTATCATACTTTCGTGATCGAGGAAAAATACGGGTTCAATAAAACCACGGTAAGCACTTTTATCGCTGATAAATTCAAGGGATACCTGCTTTCTATTGTTGTTGGCGGGGGTCTCTTATTGGTTTTTCTCTGGTTGATCCATCAAATGGGTAAAGATTTTTGGTGGATTTTCTGGATTATCGCAACTGTGTTTATGGTCTTTGTCAATTTATTTTATACCGCTTTGATTCTCCCGCTTTTCAATAAACTGACGCCATTGGAAGAGGGGGAATTGAAGCAGGACATTATTCGATATGCCAAATCAGTAAATTTTCCACTGGAGAATATTTTCATCATGGATGGTAGTAAGCGGTCCGCCAAGGCCAACGCTTTTTTTTCGGGGTTTGGAAGAAGAAAGAAAGTGGTGCTTTTTGACACCCTGTTAGAACAACATCCTCCGGAAGAACTGGTTGCCGTGTTGGCTCATGAGGTAGGACATTACAAGAAGAAGCATATTATCTTTTCTATGTTGCTTTCTGTGGCGCAGGTAGGTTTGCTCCTTTTCTTATTGGCTCAGTTTATCTTCAGTGAGTCAATGAGCATTGCTCTGGGAGGAGAAAGCTGGTCGCCTCATCTAAACATCATCGGCTTTACGATGCTTTTTGCCCCGATCTCGACCATACTCGGCATCGGGATGAACTGGCTAAGCCGTAAAAACGAATTTGAGGCTGATGCCTTTGCAAAGGCCACCTTCGCCGGACAGCCCTTGGCAGAAGCGCTCAAAACCCTCTCTGTAAAAACCCTTAGCAATATCAATCCTCATCCCTGGTATGTATTTGTGAATTATTCACATCCGCCGCTTTTGGATAGATTGGAAAAGTTGGAGAAGTGAGTTATAAGGTTGGGAATTTGTAAAGTGATAAGGTTTGAAGCGTTTCGATTTTTTAAAAGGAAAGCTCAAAAATCATCCCTTTAACTATTACTGAAAACCATCTAATCGATTGGCTAAACATTAGAATTGATCCATTCAAAACTATCGACTAGTTACTTTATTTTTTTGTCGGCTTTTGAGTTGGTTCAATAATTTAATCCAGTCCTT
>CAZFSC010000113.1:0-11301 GCA_964521585.1 uncultured Limnohabitans sp. | reverse complement strand
AACAACTTGACAACACAAAATGAAACTCTGCTGCTTTCAGGGAGTTGATAAGATATAAACCCAATAAAAAATGAACAGTAAACAGAAAGACTGGGTCTTTGCCGACCCGAGATTAGAAGATTTGAAGCAGGACTACGAGTCATATACCCCGGAAGATTTCAAGGTCTGGAAAATTCTTTACGAGCGTCAGATGCCTAATCTTCCAAAAGCCGCTTGCAGTGCTTACTTGGAAGGGGTAGAGAAAGTGGGATTTACTGCCGATCGCATTGCCAATTTTGAAGAGTTGAATGAGACGCTTGCCAAAACTACCGGTTGGGCGGTGCAGGTTGTTCCTGGGTTGATCGACGATGATTTGTTCTTTGGGCTTTTGAACAATCGCCGTTTTCCTTCTTCCACATGGCTTCGTAAGATGGAGCAATTGGATTATCTGGAAGAGCCGGATATGTTTCACGATGCTTTTGCACACATGCCCTTACTGACCAATCCGCATTATACCGGGTTCCTTGAAGATATTTCGGGGATTGCATTGAAACATATCGAAGATCCCTATGCCATCAATCTGTTGAGCCGAATTTATTGGTTTACAATCGAATTTGGATTGATTCGGGAAAATGGCGAACTGAAAATATACGGTGCTGGAATTCTGAGTTCAGCAGGAGAGACGAAGTTTAGCTTATCCGACGAACCTTTGCATATCCCTTACGACGTGCGGACTATCCTGAACCAGCCTTACTGGAAAGACAAATATCAGGACCGCTATTTTGTAATTGACAGCTTGGAGCAACTTTATGAATCCCTTCCGGAAATAGAATCCGTTTTGGAAGAGATGCTTTTAGAGAAAAAAATAGAAAATTAAATTGACCGAAGACCGGAGACGGAAGACCGAAGAAGCTAACTTCCGTTTTCTGTCTTCTGTCTTCCGGCTTCTTTTATGAAAATAGCGGTTATCAAATATAATTCCGGGAATGTTCAATCTGTGCTTTATGCATTGGAACGCCTGGGTGCGGAGGCAATACTGACCGATGATGCAGATCAAATCCGGACTGCGGACAAAGTAATTTTCCCTGGTCAGGGAGAAGCCAGTTCGGCGATGAAATACCTCAAATCCCGAAATATGGATCAATTGATCAAAGAATTGGACCAGCCTTTTTTGGGAGTTTGCCTTGGCTTGCAATTGCTTTGCACCCATTCTGAAGAAAATAATACCGAATGTCTGGGAATCTTCCCGGTGAAAGTGAAAAAATTCATTCCGGAAAATTCACAGGAATTTAAAGTTCCTCATGTGGGCTGGAATGAACTGGAAAACCTGGCTGACAATCCTTTGCTGCAGAATCTGCCTCCAAACCCGTTCGTCTATTATGTGCATAGCTACTATGCCGAATTGGCACCCGAGACGATTGCGAGCACGCATTACATCCATGATTTCTCTGCCATGCTGCACCGGGATAATTACTATGCCATTCAGGCTCATCCTGAAAAAAGTGGCCTGGTAGGGGAGAAGTTACTAGCCAATTTCCTCAGCATTTGAGGTATGATTACGAGTGAAGATATACCATTAACGATATTCTCGATAGATTTGGAGCCAATGCTTCAACTATACCACATTGCAACCTTTTCACTTTCCGACTTTAATTTTCCAATCTTTCAATTTTGAAATTTTCCAATCCAAGAATGCAAATTATTCCCGCAATAGACCTGATCGGAGGTAAGTGTGTCCGGCTCAGTCAGGGCGATTACAGCAGTAAAAAAGAATACCACGACGATCCCGTCGAAATGGCCAAACGCTTCGAAGATGCTGGAATCCGCCGGTTGCATTTGGTGGATTTGGATGGTGCAAAGGCTAAAAAGATTGTTAATGGAGCAGTTTTAGAAGGAATTTGTTCCCAAACCAGTTTGACCGTGGATTTTGGTGGAGGGATTCAGGCTAATGAAGAGATTGAAAAGGCATTTGAATTTGGTGCAAGCCAAGTGACCGGAGGTAGTATTGCGGTGAAGAATCCTGAATTGTTTCAGGAGTGGATTAGAAAATACGGCACCGCACGAATAATCCTTGGAGCCGATGCCAAAAATAAGATGATCGCCGTGGGTGGCTGGGAAGAGACGACAACGGTGGACTTGATCCCATTTATCAAGGATTATGTCGCAAAGGGCATCAGCTATGTCATCTGTACCGATGTAGCCAAAGATGGATTGCTGCAAGGGCCCTCAACGGATTTGTATCGGGAAATCCTTCAGGAAATCCCCGGATTGAAACTGATTGCCAGTGGAGGCGTTTCTTCTTTCAAGGATTTGGAAGAATTAGAGAAAATAGGTGTTTACGGCACAATTGTAGGCAAGGCTTATTATGAGGGGAGAGTGACGTTGGAAGAGTTGGCAAGTTTTGTATAAGTATCAACAAATTAGACACAAATATCAAGACAGGAAATCGATGACGAAATTCAACCTTACAACATTACCGCTTTCCATTCTCGAACTTTAATTTTCCAATCTTTCAATTTTTCAATACCATGTTGACTAAAAGAATCATACCCTGCCTGGATATCAAAGACGGCCGCACCGTCAAAGGAGTCAACTTTGTGGAACTCCGTGACGCAGGAGATCCGGTGGAGCTGGCAAAGATCTACTCGGATGAGGGGGCGGATGAACTGGTTTTTTTGGATATTACAGCGACGGTGGATAATCGTAAGACATTGGCTGAACTGGTGACTAAAGTTGCCAAAGCGGTCAATATTCCGTTTACAGTGGGTGGAGGAATTTCGACCATTGATGATGTGAAATTGCTGCTCAATGCCGGTGCGGATAAGATTTCAATCAATTCCGCTGCCGTCCGGAATCCCCAGATTATTAATGAAATGGCTGCTGAGTTTGGTTCTCAATGCGTAGTCGTGGCCATTGATACGCGGGATGTGGATGGAATCGATCTGGTTCATACCCATGGAGGGCGAAAACCCACCTTGCTACGGACTCAGGCTTGGGCTCAGGAGGTTTGTGATCGGGGAGCTGGAGAGATTTTGCTGACTTCGATGGATCATGATGGAACCAAGGCAGGTTTTGCCAACGAGATTTTGGCTGAGATTTCGGCTATGTTGAGTATTCCGGTGATAGCCTCTGGAGGAGCTGGGAACATGGATCATTTCAAAGACGTGTTTACACTCGGAAAAGCGGATGCAGCTCTTGCGGCCAGTATTTTTCATTTCAAGCAGATTCCAATTCCAAGTTTGAAAAGTTATTTAAATTCGGAAGGAATAAGTATCAGAAAGTAATCTTTGAGGTCTTCAAAACATCTAAGATTTTTGATTGAATTTACCAATGTCGAAATAGCAGGTAGGGAAAGAAGATAGAAGTACCATAGAAATAAACCCTGACAAGTCGGGGTGAAATAGCAGGTTTAACTCTATTTCCAATTGTTTCAGCCCGATTTATCGGGCTGTATTTCCACAATATTTCAAAAATTATAAAATAATGAACATAGATTTTAAAAAAATGAACGGCCTCGTCCCAGCAATAGTGCAGGATGCACTAAGTGGAATGGTGCTGATGCAAGGATATATGAATGAGGAGGCTGTGGCAAAGACCAAGGAGTCTGGCAAAGTGACTTTTTTCAGTAGAAGCAAGGATAGGCTTTGGACAAAAGGAGAGACTTCTGGCAATTTTATGTCATTAGTGAGTATGACGGTAGACTGTGACGGGGATTCGATTTTGGTGAAGGCCAATCCTATCGGGCCGGTATGCCATACCGGTGCGGATACTTGCTTTAATGAAGTTAATTCCTCTAAGACAGGTTTCATTGATCAATTACGCGCCATCATCAAAGACCGGAAAAATAATCCAACGAATCAATCCTATACAACTTCACTTTTCGCCAAAGGAATCAACAAGATTGCTCAGAAAGTAGGAGAGGAAGCAGTGGAGATAGTCATCGAAGCCAAGGATGACAACAAAGATCTTTTTTTAGGAGAAGCGGCTGATTTAATGTTTCACTACTTGATTCTCTTGGAGGCTAAAGGGTATGAGCTGGATGAAGTAATGGAAGTCCTGATCCAAAGGCATAAAAAATAGATAGTTGTTAGGGATTTAAGTCAAAAAAAGCCCGATTTCGAATCGGGCTTTTTTGTTAGTAAACTGGAAATTCCTGTTGCAGTCCTTTGAAAGCATCAATCATTTCCCATTTGGGTTTGAAATAGGTATTTGCCAACCTACCACTGATTGTTCCATTCTGAATGAAGTTTAATGCTGCTGCAAATCTCAGGTCTTTTCGATCTCCCCAGTTGAACTGCGGGGAATCTCCTACCTGAAAATTGGCCGGAAATCCGTCAAAGTATTCTGCCTTTCCTTCTGAATTAGCGGTTGCGAAAGTAATTGGCACCAACTCCACATTGTTTTCAACCAAAGTGCGATTGTATCTGGAAAGCGGGAAGGAGCCCACCGGTTTTCCAAATGTATTATCACCAATGAGGACCAAGTCCATGTAAGGATCCAGGCTATTGATCACCAATTCAGAAGCCGATGCGGATCCACGGGAGGTAATGAAAATGATTCTGTTTAAATTAATACTTCCGATTTTTTTAAAATTCACACTGTTTTGCAAGGAAGTTTTGAGGCTATTCAATTTATTGGTGTACATCAATTTATCCCCGTTTCCAGCCTGAATCAGGTAGTTCATGATCTGCTCTGCTACAGCCACGGATCCACCTCCATTGTATCTCAAGTCAATGATCAACTCATTGATTCCGCTTGTCTGAAAAAACTCCATCGTATTTTTCACTTCATTACTACTAGTCGGACTGAGACCGGCAGTAGCTTTGAAACTTTGATAGACCCAATAGCCTACTTTCTTGGCGCCCAGATCAATGATTTCCCGATGTAATACGGAATTTGACTGGTATTCAGCTTTTACGTTTGTCCGGGTAGTAGTCGTACCATCAGGCAATTTAAAGGTAAATGAATTGCTTATTCCAGGATCCGGTCCGCCCAGTTTAAAATCATATCTGCCATCTACTTTGTAAGATGCGATTGGCTGACCATTGATATGAGTTATCTCCCAGCCTCGCTTCCAGCCGTCTTTGCCAGCTGGTGCTTCATCGTACACGAAGCTGATAAATAGTCGCTCCTCAGCATCAAAGGCAAATCCAAATCCATGTCCGGCATTACGACCTACGAATGCTTTATTGAATGCTTCCTGTGTAGTCAGATAAGAGAATCTGTCTAATGGTTTGAAAGTAATCGCATTTAGATAGGCATCATTAGACTCGAATTTTGAAGCATCCGGCGCAGGAGGGAGTTCCTGGTTCCAGAAGTACCATTCTGTCATTGACTGATAGATTGCGCCTTTGACAGCATCAGTAGTCGGATTTGGAATGGGCTCATCTTTAGGATCACAAGCCCAAAAACTGACTAGGAATAATCCTAGGATCCACTTTATTTGATTCATATTGGATGATTGATTGTGTAGACGGTACTTACGGCGAATGAGAACAAAAAGGTTTATTAAATTGCTATGTCATAAACTTTTACCGTGCTCCACATGGAAGAGTATTTATCAATGAATTCCAAATGAATGGGATCCGATTGATAAGTCAGTTGATCCTCCAAGCTGTCAAAAAACAGAGTACAGGACACCTGGAAACTATGGTCAACAACATCTCTTTTAGCTGTATCAGCCGGAACTCCTGAAATGAATTTTTTAACATTCTTACATCTTCCTAACATAGGAACCGCTTCGGTTAAAAATTCCTGTGTGTTGGATTTGTCATGTAGCCAGAAATAGACCTGGTGAATCATTTTTTGCTTTGCCATATCGTTTGCGATTGAGGTTATAGGTAAGACAGAAGCGGCACTTGCCACTCCTAAGGTTTTGATAAAATTTCTTCTTGATTTCATAGGTTCATTTGAAAGAGGAATACTGGACTTGGCGATTTATCTTAAATTAAAGATCGCTAAAGATAAAAATTTTAATCGCTTTTGGAATTGGTTAAAAATTTGGAAGTTCAATTGAAGAATAATTGCAAAAAAAAATCCCTCAAGCTTTCGATTGAGGGATCTTCCATAATACATAATGGTTTAAGAATCTTTCTTTGCCATTCGATTTCGTTCATTTTCATCCAAATAGATTTTTCTCATTCGGATTGACTTAGGAGTGATTTCCAGGTATTCATCCTTTTGGATGTATTCCATGGATTCTTCCAGAGAGAATTTTTTGGCAGGAATGATTCTTACGTTATCATCAGATCCCGAAGCTCTCATGTTGGTCAATTTCTTGCCTTTTTGCACATTTACCACGATATCATTGTCTCGAGAGTTTTCTCCGATTACCTGTCCGGCATATAGTTCGTCTCCTGGATCAATGAAGAAAGTTCCTCTGTCTTGAAGCTTGTCAATCGCATAGGCAGTACACTGCCCACCTTCCATAGAGATCAGTGATCCATTCACCCGACCTGGGATAGGCCCTTTGAAAGGCTCATAGGCAGTGAATCTATGGTTCATGATTGCCTCACCCTGCGTAGCGGTCAACATATTATTTCTCAATCCGATCAATCCTCTGGATGGAATCTTGAATTCCAGGTGTTGCAAATCACCTTTTGGTTCCATGATTAGCAATTCACCCTTACGTTGAGTCGCCAATTCAATTACTTTTCCTGCAGTCTCCTGAGGTACATCCACCACCAAAGTCTCTATAGGTTCGCACTTAACTCCATCGATTTCTTTGAAAATTACCTGTGGCTGGCCTACCTGAAGCTCGTAACCTTCTCTTCTCATGGTCTCAATCAAAACAGACAAGTGAAGAATTCCCCGGCCATAAACCAAAAATTTATCTTCAGAATCGGTAGGTTCTACCTTAAGAGCAAGATTCTTTTCTGTCTCTTTCATCAATCGATCTCTTAAGTGACGGGAAGTCACAAATTTTCCTTCTTTGCCGAAGAAAGGGGAGTTATTGATGGTAAAAAGCATATTCATTGTAGGCTCATCAATGGAGATACGAGGAAGTGCTTCAGGATTGTCCACATCAGCTATGGTGTCGCCGATTTCGAAATCTTCGATTCCTGTGACTGCACAGATATCACCCGCAGTGACTTCTTCCACTTTGAATTTGCCAAGACCTTCAAAAACATGAAGTTCTTTTACCTTCATTTTTTTGATCGAGCCATCGGCTTTCATCAATGCGATTTGCTGACCTTCCTTAATTGACCCACGTTTCACTCTTCCAATTGCAATACGGCCTACGAAGCTGGAGTAATCCAAGGAAGTGATTTGCATCTGAAGAGTTCCCTCCTCGATTTTTGGTGCGGGAATATGTTCCAGAATGGCATCCAATAAAGGAAGAATTGAATCTGTAGGATTTTTCCAATCCGGTCCCATCCAGTTCTGCTTAGCCGAACCATATAAGGTCACGAAATTGAGCTGATCCTCGGTGGCATCAAGATTAAACATCAAATCAAATACTGATTCATGTACTTCGTCTGGACGACAGTTTTCTTTATCTACTTTATTTACTACTACAATAGGAGTCAGTCCAAGGTCTAAGGCTTTACCTAATACGAATCTTGTCTGTGGCATTGGGCCTTCAAATGCATCCACGAGAAGGATGACACCATCAGCCATTTTAAGGACACGTTCCACTTCACCACCGAAATCGGCGTGACCAGGAGTGTCAATGATATTGATTTTAGCGTCTTTGTAACGTACCGATACGTTTTTGGAAAGAATCGTAATTCCTCTTTCTCGTTCCAGGTCGTTGCTGTCTAAGATGAGATCGTCAAATTGCTGATTCTCTCTGAAGATTTTAGAAGCGTGAATGATCTTGTCCACGAGTGTAGTCTTGCCGTGGTCAACGTGTGCGATAATCGCGATATTCCGAATATTCTGCATGGTTTGCGGTATTGAAGCCGCAAAAGTACGAATAATATTTGGGAGTAAGGTTATGAAATCGTAAACTGTGAAAATCCGAAAACAAAACTGAGGAGGGGGTTAGCCTGACTTAACCAATTTCGAATTGACCGGATTTTAAAGCTATTGGCGTTTTACGAGATATTGAAAAAATTGAACCTAGGTCAATTGCTTTGAAATGGATGCCATGACCTTCATTTAGAATTTTTGAGATATTCCTGATCATGTTGGGTGGTAGAAAGGCATCGAGTTTTTCGCCTGATCTAAATATGGGTGGCTTTCGTGGGGTATTCCAAGCTCCACTTAAACAATAACAGACTTCAAAAATCTCAAATCATCTTCATTTATGCTTTTCAAGTCTTTAGATTTTCACCAATTTAACCAAATGGACTACCAAGCAATAATTGAAGAAGTATATCAAGAGGTACAATCTGAAAATTTGAGGGGCAAGGTGGCTAACTATATTCCGGAACTGGCCAGGGTGAATCCAGATCAATTTGGGATTGCTTTGGTCGATTTGAATGGGAACGTATACGGAGTCGGGGATTACCAAGTACCGTTTTCTATTCAAAGTATCAGTAAGGTTCATACGCTGACGATGGTCTTTCATAAGTTTAACTCCCAACTTTGGTCTCGCGTCAATGTGGAGCCCTCGGGAAATCCGTTCAATTCTATTGCTCAACTGGAATATGAAAAGGGGATACCACGGAATCCTTTCATCAATTCAGGTGCATTGGTCATTACAGATGCACTTTGCAGCAAATTTGAAAACCCTCTGACGCAGATTGTGGACTTTATCAATGAAATCTCCGGAAATCAATGTGTAAGAATCAATCCTGCTGTCAGGGATTCTGAGAAAAATCACTCCGAGAGAAATACGGCACTGGCATATTTCCTGAAATCATATAAAAATTTCCATAATTCAATCGAAGATGTGCTGGAGGTTTATTTTGCGCAATGCGCCATCGAAATGACCTGTGTGGATTTGGCCAAGTCGTTTTCTTTTTTGGCAAATGATGGTTTTTCCATATTTGCCGATCGTGCGATTCTTTCCGAAAGTCATGCGCGGAGAGTAAATGCCCTCATGCTTACTTGTGGATTCTACGATGAAGCTGGAGAATTCGCTTACAGAGTTGGACTTCCGGGTAAGAGTGGGGTAGGGGGAGGAGTCGCGGCAGTGATGCCTCATAAGTTTAGCATAGCAGTCTGGAGTCCGGAGTTGAATGAGAAAGGAAACTCCATCAAAGCGATCCAGGCGCTGGAGCTCTTGACCGATAAATTGTCATTTTCTTTGTTCTAGAATCTAAAAGCTTCAGACCGATTCCAGGCTTCTCAGAGGTACTTACTGAAACAACTCCAAAAGATTTCTCTTAGTAGTTCATCTTGGCCACCTTTGAATGCCATTCCGAAAGAAGTGGCAGTGTCGCTGAACCATACCATTCCTTCAGTTCCATTCGTAATATTCCTGCCTGAATAGCAGGGTCCGTCGCAGTGTGTTTTTCAGCTTCCTCTATACTTTCCACATTGAAAAAAAAGAGACCCCGAAGATCACCGTTTCCAAAAAAGGGACCTGCCAAAACCAGTGTCCCATCGGCAGCCAGACGACCAATATTTGCCATGTGTCCGGCTTGATATTTTGCTTTCTCTTCCTCAGAATATTCTCCTGTTTTATCACCCCTATATAGGAATGCAATGACATATTTTTTCATTCCGTAGTCATCAGCCCCCAGCGATTTGGCCAGTGATTCATCATATGAATTCTGAGCTGAAGCAGAGAAATAAATTGGTAAAAAAAGAAAGAGTAGTAGAATTAGATTTCTCATTGGTATTATTTTTTTGTTAGGATTTGTAGACTGATTTTGGTTTATCTTGATAGTTTTAGAGTGGGGTACTGTTTTCCCAAAGAGGTGAGTTTAATTGAAATAAAGCTACGTGTTTTTCCATAAAAAATAAATGGACTTTCAGGAATTTGCTTTTGAATTTTGGTAGATGTGAAGAACAATTTCGGAGAGGAAAAACCTAAGGAATATGGCTCAGAATTTTTTCGATTTTAAAGATTGATTGAGAGTTTAAATCTGTCTCTATTTTTTAAAAAAGACATAGCTATAATTAGTCTTCTAATCCGGTAAATATCCAATCAACTTTTGCAAAAAAGTATTTGCTTATTTTAATTTATGATTGTCTTTTTTGCATAGGTTTAAAATAAGATTTGCGAGTTTTCTTGAGTTTCTTTGTTTTCGGGCGTTGAAAAGTAAGGATTGAAGTGAAGGGTTAAAGTGTTTTTAGATTTCTGAATCGAGTCAGTTTTTAAGCTTCTAAAAATCTTGATCCCAATTACTTTAAAGTGCTGAAAAATAAACTTATAAATCGAGTTTAGAGGAAACGAAATTTGATAAGTCTAAAAAAATTAGATAAGACTAAAAAAATCGAGTTTTCATTTTTTCAGAGCATTCATTGTCGGTTTAGGCTTGCCCTCCCGTATTTGGATCAAATTGCTGATTTACTCTGATAATGCATATTGTAGGTCAATTCTTGTACCAATTAAATTATGCTTTCTTTGAATAGCTCAAGCTTGCATTAAGAGATTTTTATGGGCGAGTGTTTGGAGCTATTTTAATCTCATTTGAAATAATAAAACACCTCTTTTTTAAAATTTATTTGACATTTAATTCAAGGAAAATTTGAATCTATTACGTCAATTACCAATTCATAAAAACCCTTTCAAATTTGATTTTTGAATACTTATTCTAACGCTGTATTTGTCATACCTTTTTACTCCAAGAAATCCACTTGGTTCATTTTTTGTAAAGACTCAAACTGAAGAAAATTATCCGATTGAAAGCGGGCCTCACCCTTTCCACCTAAGCAACTTTAAACCTAAAATTTTGATTTTTTTCTGTAATTTCGAATTATCAATGTGATCCAATGAGCGAAGAAGAATTAGATAGAAAACCTTTTCTATCCAAAAAGTTTGATAAGTTTTTTTCTGGTCTGGCAAATGCCTGGGATTTCGTTAGGAGGTTTTTCAGCGAAGTGTTTTTGCCACCCTATGAGTTCAAAGAAATAGTCCATCAGTGCTACCGAATAGGGGTGGAATCTCTGCCTTTAATTTCATTGACTGGATTCATAGTTGGTATCGTTTTTACCAATCAATCCAGGCCCTCTCTGTCTGAATTTGGAGCGGCTTCTTGGCTTCCATCTCTAATTTCGATTGCGGTAGTCAGGGCGATGGGACCATTGGTGACCGCGCTGATAGCTGCCGGTAAGGTGGGTTCTAGTATAGGAGCCGAAATCGGGTCTATGAAGGTGACCGAGCAGATCGATGCAATGGAAGTTTCGGCAACCAACCCATTCAAATTTCTAGTGGTATCGCGGGTATTAGCGACCACATTTATGATCCCTTTATTGGTAATGTAT
>CAZFSC010000112.1:0-11302 GCA_964521585.1 uncultured Limnohabitans sp. | reverse complement strand
AAAACAGAGGTGATACAGAAAATCCAAAAAATGTTTTTCATTGAGTCATTTAAATCCGAATTGAACGTCTGAACAATTGAAGTTTCGAAAACAGAGATAAAAGGTAATTATAATATGCAGCATAAAAAATGCTTAGGAATACAGTTTTCCGCAACTGATTAAAGATTGATTGGACTTTACCCGGGTTTTCGACTGATCAATAGATTCAAAAATTATATATGAAAGGGAAAAAGTAAAAAAAATTGTATGAACAGGGAAATTACCTTTCACTTATTGATATTTATTTGGATAGAAAAATAAAATCGCCTGGGATCCCAGACGATTTTATACCATTTCAAAAATCAAAAATTACTGCTCCATCGCTGTAGTATCCGAGGCTGCTGCTTGGGATTTTTCAAATTCCATAATAGCTGTGGCTATTGGAGCATTATCCCAATACCCGAAATCCTTGACGATTTTGCCATCAACAAACTGAAAGGTTTCGTGGAACGGAATTTTAAATGTCTTTCCGGTCGGAACATGAGTTGCCTCCCAAACTCCCCAAGTATTCACCCAAGTTTCACCTTCGTCTGTAGTTACCATTTCGATGGCATTATCCTCCAGAGTTACAGAAACATTCGTGAATTCCCCTTGTTCCTTCTTTTGCTGAGCAATCATTTCATCCATCGTGGTAGGATTCTCCTCTGTTGCATTATAATATATTAATGCAGAGTCAGCATAATAGATTCTTTGCGCTTCAAAATCTCCCGACTCTACGACTTCGAAAAGAGCTTTTACAGCCTCGATTTCGGAAGATTGCTGTGTGTAGCGGTTTTTTTGTTGGCAAGCACTGAAGGCCAAGACAACAAACAAAATTAGAATTGAATTTTTCATAGATAGTTGATGGGGTTTTTGGTTAAAACATAAACCTAATTTAAGAAAAAATAACATCTGATTATCAGTATGTTAAAAAAATGAATCTAATAAATTAGAATAAAATTAACTTAAGAGTAAAAACTTTAGGTCACCGAATTTAAAGTAGAAAAACCCCTATTCTTAGAATTCTATTAATAGTATCTTCAAACAAAGGCTTATCAGATATTCTGATCCGAAAAGATCAATTTCCTTTTAAGCCCTTAATCACTACGTTGCCTGTTCCTTTAGGATCGCAGGGATAAGCAAAGTCTTTTTGCCAGGCCGAATCATCATCAAGAATGGCATAAAATTCATCGAGATACATCTGAGTAAATGCGATATAATCCTTTTCCAAAAAGGGTGCATTGCGATATAGCTCGTAAATTTCCTGCTTTAAAGCTTTGAAATGATTGATCGTCGGAATAAAATCCTCCAGATTATCTACACAATACCCCCTGTACCTCCGCTCCTGTATGGAATTCATCCTTAACTCGGCTGCAGGTTTCGCATAGGGAGCGCTTACTATACCTGCATGATCGAAATCATAGGGAACAGCATAGGGCAATTGAGAGCCACCCTCATTTAGGAGTTTTATATTTTGCCGATACTGGACGGACCAATCTGTATTCCCAATCAAATACTGAAAAACTGCAAGGGTTTGAAACTCTTTAGTTTGAGTCTGACGGGGATCTAGATTTCTTTTCAGTGGAACCAGCCCGTTTCTAGTCGCCAACTTTTTCTCATCCTCCAGGAGAAATCCGTAAAATGAATCTTGGTTTTTGGTTTTCCCCTCTTGTTCCAAAGTGATTTTTACAAGTCTTACCTTAAAACTCAGCGGAGTAAGAAGGTTATAAAGTTTATAAACCATCCATTCTCGGAGGACATATTCCTCTCCCTGGCAAGGCATTACGAGTTTCAATTCTTCCTGACCAGAAAATATAGAGGATTGGGTGGAATCATCTTTTTCAAACTTTAGCATTAAAGGTGCATAGGTACAGTTTCCCATTAGCCTTCGGAAATTGCCCCTTGCCTTCACTTTAATGGGAAGAGTTTTCTCTGATTCATCTTCTGTATGATAAGCGAGTGTGAGAGGATAATATTTTGGATTTTGAGACTTATCGTTTAGCGGTTTTCGCATATCTCCCCTAAGTACCAAATGGAGAATTTCATCAGAATCAAAAAGCTCCGAATTAGAATAAGAATCAGAAACATCAGAGAGTACCACGCGATCAAACTCCTTTGCCTCTAAAGTATCAAAACATCCAAAGACCACTATGCTCAAAAGGAAACGGATAACTTTCTCCATACGAATGAAATTCAATGTTACTGATTTGATTGCACCGGGAGTTCAATTGTAAATGTTGCTCCTGAATCGCTCTCGCCTTTTTTATTTTCTACTTTGATCTCCCCTCCATGCGCCTTGACAATATCGTAACTCAAACTCAACCCCAACCCAGTTCCCTGACCGGTAGGCTTGGTGGTAAAGAAGGGCTGGAAGATTTTTGCCTGTATGGCTTCAGGTATACCTAGTCCGTTGTCTTCAATAGTTATCGCAATTCCATCCTGACCATTTTGCAATTTTGTCAGTTTGGTAGTCACTATAATCTTTGGCTGGAATGGATTACCCTCTGCCTGCTCTTTTATTTTTCGTTCGTAGACAGCATAGAAAGCATTGTTCAATAGATTTAAAAGAACCTTTCCGATTTCTTGAGGCACAACTTTGACTTTAGGCAGATTGTCATCTACGGAAATATCCAGTGTAATGTCCAGTTCCTTTTCCTCAATATTTCTATTTTTTGACAAGAAGCTATGATAGGACATTCTCAGAAACCCATTGGCCAGCGAATTTAAATCAGTCAATTCTCGATTGCCTTGACCTTGCTTGCTGTGTTCCAACATGTTTTTGACAATAGCATCTGCCTGTAATCCGTGTTTCCGTATTTTTTGCAGATTGAATTTTACATCGCGAAGAAGCTCTTGAACGAGTTGCTCATCACGGATTTCCTTTGATTTGCCATGTTCTTCCAAGACCTCATCCAACATCTCATCACTGACTTCTGTAAAATTATTCACAAAATTCAATGGATTCTGAATCTCATGTGCAATCCCCGATGCAAGTTCGCCCATGGAAGCCATTTTTTCAGATTGGATCAATTGTGACTGTGTCAATTTCAGTTGATCATAGGCTGTTGCTATATTTTCCCGCTGAGAATTGATTTCTTCTTTTTGCTTTTGGAGTAAGCGATTCGCTCTTTGTTTGCTGAGGTTGTTTCGAAAAAGGGAAATACTTATTACCACAAACATAAACAACCCTCCCAAAGTCGCGAAAATGATAATTCGTTGATTGAAAACAGCAGCGTTTTTTAATTCAGTATCTTTTTGAAGCAATGCGATTTCTGCTTCTTTTTTATCCAAATCAAATTCCAAGCGGAGCCGTTGGATGGTTCGGTCGGTACTAGATTCCGCTATTTCCTCTTTAACGAATTTTGCACTGACTTCATTTTCGTATGCAGACTTAAAATTTCCTATTAAAGCCTCTGTTTCTGCCAAACTTAAATGCACATCCACTAATTCATTTTTAGCATCAATCTCTCTTGCTAATAGCTTTGCTCTTTCAAAAGTCTGTATAGCGCCTTCAAAATCCTTCTGAATTTTTTGGGTTTTTGCCAGACCAATCAGACTTTGAGTCATTTCAAACTTGGCATCCAATCGCTCTGAAATGGCCAAAGAACGCCTGTGAAAATCATAGGCTTGTTGAAAATTGCCCAATTTGGCATTAATCTCTCCCAATTGTGTCAGCGGAAATGTGGCATCAATGGTGCCATCGCATAGTTCCAAAGCCAATTGGTGAAAATGGATTGCTGAATCGTATTTTGAATTCAAAAAATATACTTCTCCAATATTCATCGCGGCTGTCGCCATTCCTTGCTCCTCCTCAATATCCTGAAAAACTGCCAAGGATCTCTTGAAGAATGACAAAGCTTCCTCCATAGTACTCTTGTTTTCCAGATAAACGGTTCCTATGTTATTAAAGGAAGTACCTATTCTTAATTTGTTATCGATATTTTCAGAAATCTTAAGAGACGCAAAATGGAGTTCGAGGGCTTTGGTACTATTTCCTAACATGTAATAAATTGAACCCAGATTACTTAAAATATTAGCTTCCCCAGTTTTGTCATCGATTTCATGAAAATTGTCCAGGGCCTCCTGAAAGTTTAAAATAGCATCTACAAATTCACCTTGCTGGGCATTTGCTCTTCCTTTGGCATTATATGCATACGCCAAGCCCTTCTTGTAATTTATTTCCTTACCTAATCGAATCGCTTTCTCCAAGTAATTATTAGCAAGGCTGATATCCGAGCCCAGAAACTCCAGTCCCAATTCCAAGTAATGGTTGACTTTGATGCTGTCCTCAGCTAAGTTTCCAGTAACATCCAATAAACTGTCAGTTCTGGTTGTTTGGGACAAACATTCATTTGCAAGCAAAAAAGACAGTAAACTCGAAAAAATGATGTATTTAAAACCTGTCATAAATTGATTCATATTCCTAAGAAAACATTGGTTATTTATATTGCATGAGATTGTAGATGTCCTTTAATTTCGCCCACTACACCATTAAAAATGCCATTTTCTTGATCAAGAAACAAACTCGCGTAAACCGAATTAGCTCAATAATGAAATAATAGTTGGCGTTGACTTAAAACGGTCCATTTAATATCCCCACCATTAGGTAAAACTTCAGAGCGACGCTTTTTTTATATTAATCAATCCCTAGATTTTTCAGTAAAACTTCCCAAAGAATCTAAAGCATATCCAAGTTTTCCAAGCAATATTAATTCTTCTTTTGAAGAACATATTTGATCGCAACTGTAGGATAAATATTATCCATTGAATAGCCTGGAATGAAATTGACCTATTATTTATTGGCAAAAATAACTTCTCTCACTAAAATGATTTTAATCACACATTTGATAAGACTGAAATAAAAAAAGAATGAAACAGAATTTCATTCCTTTTTACTCTGAATCGATTAATAATCTCAGTATGATTTTTTTATCACCCGAATCGATTTCATTCCATAAGGTGTTTTTATGTTGATAATATAAAGTCCGACATTCATTTTGGAGAAATCCAACTCTAACCTATTTTCAGTTTCATGCCAGATACCCTCCCATGGAAGACTTCTACCCATAGCATCGGATATTTCCAGAATAGATTTGTCAGGCACATCCTCCACAAATCCTCCAAGTTGTAGATTAAGCCTATTAGTCAATGGATTTGGATAAGCTTTGATCTCACCTAAATCCTCTTCACCAAGAAGGATTGCCGTCCCTTCAGATTTAGACAATTCAGAAGCAGTTTGCGGTGTCAAAGGATTTATTCTAGCAGATGGAAGATCGACCACAACTGTTCTTATTGCTATCGCTTGGGCTACCCAGCTTTCAACGAGCGATGGGGTGGCACTAAAATCTCCAGTTTTTCCGGCTTCGCTTTGTATAGTATAGGACATCATATTGGAAGTCAATCCTTGCTGATTATTCGGGTCGTCATAAACCTCTATAGTTCCAGCCGGTGGTGTCCAAGTTGCATTTTTCTTATTGGTGAAGAAAAGCATAATTAAAGTATTGCAATCAGGTATAGTCAAGGAAGGGGCAGTTGGAACAAATGCGGATAAACCAGATGCGCCGCTGAATGCAACTATTGGTCCATCAGGATGATTGATGTCAGCACCGGTTACCCGGGTGATACCCATAGTCCATTTCGGTGCTTGATTGATTTGGAATCCATAGGTGTCCGGTTCATCGTTGCTTGTTACCACTTTATAAAAAGTTGCCATTGCTACCTGATTATCCTGGTTGACCCTCTGTATCAATACCCAATCTTTGTCAGGGGGAGTGACTGATGGGGCTTGGCCTTTCTCAAACATTAAACCCACAACCAACAAATCTCCGACTGAGGTATTGGCAGGCTTTTGAATTGTTGCGGGATTGCTAGTGTTTCCTGCTCCCATAGCGGTTTCGAATTCTTTTATTTCCGGTGCTTCATTTGCACATCCCACAATCAGCAGCGCAGTAGATTCCGAACTGGCAGCATTGTAATTTTCATTTCCGCTGAAATTTGCAATTACACTATACGAGCCAGGAAATACGGGGGCTAAATTGGTGGGACCATAAATAGTCTCACCGGTTCCTTCATAGACTAAAGTGATGAGAGTATTGTCTAACAAATCCTCAGGCCCACCTATTCCAAAGGCAGAAGCAGTTGCTTCGACAAGTTCACCATCGTATTCAAATTCCCCCCCGGTCACCAATACAGTAGGATTTGCTTTTTCGACCGTAAGCGGACCTCGGGTGATAGTGCCAATAGTATAATTGGAGGGCTGGAGAAGATTGATAACTGGATTTACGGCATATGAACCAGCAGGAATCAATCCGTTTATAGGGAATATTATTTCGTTGGCTAAAAGAGAATAGGTGACAGTATCAACTACAGATTCTGCGTCATCCACTTGATTAACCATATTTCCTTCTGGATCCAAGAAGTTTGTGCTGATTTCAAATCCTGCCAATTCAGTTACAAATTCTGGTGTAGAATCTCCGTATACAATCACATCAGGATTTGCAGTCGCTTCCGCAGTAAGTGTTGCCGGTGTAATGGTGAGATCTGCCGGAAGATAGGATACCGTGAAATTTCTTGATTCAAAAGTGCCTGGGATAATAATATGCTGTCCAACATCCGTTCCGGTCACCATATTGACAGAGAAGAATTCAAGATTGAAATCAGTATCATTTTCTCCGGTTTCTTCACCAAAGTCATAAAATTTTCCGATTTCCTCATTTTCACCTTCTACGGCAAGTTCAAGATCTTTTTCACCAAAAATCACCAAACTATTTTCTTCATTATTTTCACTTTCCCCACCAGAACTGTTAATAATGGTTCTTGAATTGATAATTGTACGTCCATTCAAAATGGTACGCGCATTGATTATGGTGCGCCCATTGATAATTGTTCTACCGTTCACAATTGTCCGCGCGTTGATGATTGTTCGACCATTGATCATGGTTCTTCCATTGATGCTAACAGATTTTAGTTCTTGATTTTCTTGATTTTCAAGGTATTCGAGAAATGAGTCTCCCGGAACATCAAATGCTGAGTTTATAATGGTTCTGCCATTGATAATGGTACGCCCATTAATCATGGTTCTTGAACTCACCATAAAACTTTTATTGATGAAGCTTTCTTTGTTGAGAATAGTCCTTCCATTAAATATCCCCAGCGGCAAACTGTTATCTCCTGGATTTTTAGCCAATTCAAGATCCTGGAAATAGCTGGAAAGTATACTGCCTTTCAGACTTTCAGTATCCACTATTTTCACTTTTCCGTCAGCTTCAATCAGTTCTTCAGCTATGATTACTTCAAAATTTAAAGCTTCACTAATTGATTCACCGTATTTTAGAGCAAGTTGACCTGTCAAATCAACTGGCTTGATTGTTATAGGGAGCGGTTCTACCGTGATGATTCCGGGCCCATAATTTCCAAAAGCATCGTTTGTCCCATCATAAAATAAATTTCCGTCTTCTTGTAATACCCCTACATAATTATAATAATCTGAGAAAGCAAAGCCGGTTGGAGAGTGGGAAGCAGTAATTACGTAAGTTCCGACCTCTGCTAAATCGCCACTGATAGGGCTGTTCAGGGTGAGTAATTTCAAGGAATTATTTTGATCATCAGGATTTAAGGTAAGCCCAACGTCTTCAAGAGTCAGGGTACTGAGAACCCAATTATTATTCACTCTTTCATAAACACTTGCTGTAAAAGGTTCGACCACCTGCGCATATTTCTTGGTCACATCATCTGCACGGATAGCTATGGTTCTCTTTACAATATCGAAGAAAAATACAGGGCCTGCTGTTCCTCCATCCAATTCACTGTCTGATATAGCATTATTGACTACCGTAACGCCAGGATTTCCTACAAATGGCGGTATAGTAACTTCAAGATATCCAAATCCCTGCTCGTCGGTCAAATAGGTGGCGTTCAATAATTCCTCACGCAAGTACACATTTGAACCTTCGTACAAATTGGTTCCATTGATTCGCAATCTAAATTCAACCTCCCCGGGACTGATTTCATCACTATAAACCAGTTCAATATTATCAGGATTAGGTGCAGCGAGTGAAAGTAGCGCCCTATCTGCCCGAACAAGACCGGAGCCGGACTTAATATCATCTCCAACTTCGTACATGTCTTGAGCAGTGGTTTTTAGTACTCTCCTTATGTCAGCGGGCAAAGTCTCCCCTACTCCTCCAATCCAATTTTCTGGACTGGATTCAGGATAGTATTTAATCCGAGCTTGTTTAACCAAGGCTGCTATCGCAGCTGCATGAGGCGCGGCTGCAGAAGTACCAAAGAAATTTGGAAAATCATCACCTTCTAAATTCGGAGCACCAAGGTTAACTGTGGTGTTCACACCATTTGGTGCAATGAAATCTGGTTTGTTGCGAAGCTCCCCATTGGTAACTGTTCCGCCTCTAGAAGAAAACGTGGCAACAGTGAATGGTTCGGTCCCACTTGGTACTGGGGTAAATCCAAAAACCGATGTATTGGAATATAATACTGCGCCTACCGTCATGGCCCCAGTAGAATTTGCGTGCCCAAAAATTGTGGACGCAGATATCCCATTCTGATCATTGGGATCAAGTTCTCCTCTGAAAACAATATACTTAAACTTAATACCGGTATTGGAATCTAAGTCAGTACAACTTTCACACTCTCTTGCAATTAAAAGATCAATGGTCGTTGGTTCTGAAACAGTAAAAGATAAAATTTCAATCGGATCTCCATTGGAATTATTACGGTTAAATCCAAAAAGTGGAACTCCAAAATCCTTGAGGTAAATGTCTAAATCATATAAACTCCCAGTTTGATCAAAAGAATAAAGCGGATCGTCCCACTGAAGAGCAATCATGTAAACGGCAGGACCATTTTGCCCTGGAAAAACATTAATAGATTGAGTGGTGCTACCGCCACTAAATTGATGCACACGACCATTTCCTGACCATCCCCCATTATTCAGCGGTAAATCAATTGACGGATCCAAAACGGGATTAAATACTCCCTCAAAAGATTTACTTCCAAAATTCCCGGCGGAAGTAAAATACGAAGTTCCGTTTTCGGTAACTTCATTTACAGCTTTTGCCACTCTACCATCACTATAGATGGGTTCTGTGATGTAAGTAATGTCATCGACTATTATATCGGTACCTGCTGCTGCCAAGTCTCTGATCCCCTGTGCAAAATCCCCTGCTGTAACCACTCCGGTACGGAAGCCTAACAGGGCGCCCGGGGCTACATCGTGAATGATTTGTAGCATTGCTCGTCCCTCATCCGATCCTACTCCAAAACGGCTAGGAAGATCTCTTAAAAAATACAGGCTAGCCGGCAGATCGCCATTTGAAATATCGGTGGCCAATGTATTCACTCCTGCATCTGACCTAGTTGCATAACTATCAGAAATTACTCCAATTTTAATCCCATTCCCATCAATGGCCTGATCACCTTCAAAATGAGAATATCCTGCTCTCACCAAATTGGATCGCATAACCCGATCACCTTGCGTGGTAGCTGCTCCTTTATTGGCTACAGGTGGAATAGCAGGACGGACATAATTGATTACATCGGGATATTGATTTAAGTCCAGCAGTTTATTGATAGGAAAAAATCCTGCGATAATTAAGGAATTTGGATCCTGCTTTAGTTCTTCTTCTGTCGGCGTCACAAATCCCAAACCTTCCAAAATCAATTTAACCTGATCAAAGGCATCTTTATAATATATAACCTCAATTAATACCTCATTTCCACTGATAAAGAATACCTCATTCGTTTCTACAGTTTGACCTTGTCGGGAAATTTCAGCTAAGGCGCTTAATTCAGAACCAATAAGCTCATAAACTTTTCCTTGTGAACAAATACCGAAAATCTGACGGTCATTGACCGTTATTTGAAATGTTTTCGAACTTCCACAAGGGGCTGTTGTCGAAACTGATATTTCATCGCCATGGGTGACCAGCACGGACTCAGGATTATCGATGGTTTGACCGTTTCGGGTAAAAATCAAGTCTCCAATATCTACTGATGCATAATCTGTTAAGTTTGCAAGAGCAGTATTCCCTCCGTTCTCAGTGCTACATATCACAGCGTCAGAGACCGATAAATTAGGAGGGCTATTCAATGTTACTTTTAAACTACATTGGACAGGAGAACATGTTACTTCATTACTAATTCCTACCGATACTGTTCCCGAAGTAGACCAGTTGACAGTGATTGAATTTGTATTTTGACCAGAAATGATCTCTCCTCCATCCGAAATTGACCAATTGTATGCAGTTCCACCTTCTTGTACAGAATACGTGACTGTAGAACCGAGACACACTTCGGCAAGGCCCTGAATAATACAATCAGTATCGAAATCAATAGCTTCAGTCGCAGCCTGTACGGAGCGGTCTTGGCTTCCTACTGATGTTCCGTTAATCGAAACCACTCTGGTATGGTAAGGGGAGCCATTGATACTTGAGGCTGAATTACCATCACCCCAATCTAAAACACTCGAAATATGTCCTCCCCAGGCAATAACTACTGTATTGTTGGGCCCATTACTTCCAAATACAGAAAATGATATCCTCAATCTGGTTATAGCACTGGTCGCAGAGGAACTTTCTTGTAATACATAGCTAATTTCATTTATAGTGCCCCCATAAATTGCCATTTTTCGCTCGTTATCAGACAGTTGATTAAAACTGTTCAAAGGTTGCGGAGTACCATTCGGAGGCGGGATCGTTCCAAATGAAGGATTGCCGGAACTTGGAATCACTTCTTCGCAGATTCTATTAAAGCTGGTTATATAGTCAATCGCACTTTTATCATTAGTCCGAGTATCCCACTCAATCTCCACGGCATGGTCTCCTCCCCTCAACTTGGAAATGGTTAGACGATAGGGTATAGACTGTCCCTCAAAAAAATGACTGTTGCCGCCATTAGAATTACCGGTGGCCCAATTTACAGGACTTACAGGATCGTTATTTATCCCACCGTTTTGTCCTTGCTCTAATTTTACGGTTTGAGCGTAGGAAAAATTTGCAAAGAGAAGCATCAATATTGATAGTCCCGCCTTAAATGATAAAAGTGAACGCATCGAAAACATATTTTATAGTTAAAGAATTTAGAATCAGTCAAAAGCGATAGATCTTGAAAAAAAGAACACCCAAATATTTAATCAAAAAACTATCTCTTCGATTTTTAAAATACAAATCATCTGGTGTGAAAAGCATTTGTAATGTAAGTAAATTTTCCAGAAAATACTTAGGCCCAATGTTTTAAATGCAGAATTTTTGCAAAATATTCATCAAAT
>CAZFSC010000111.1:0-11380 GCA_964521585.1 uncultured Limnohabitans sp. | reverse complement strand
GAGATTTTGGAAGAAGATCATGAGACGGGAAAGAAGTTCTTTCAGTTTAACAAAGGTCCAATCTTCGCCAATATGGTATTGGCAGATGAGATCAATCGAACTCCTCCCAAAACCCAGGCGGCTTTGCTGGAGGCAATGCAGGAAAAAATTGTGACTTATGGGGGTCAAAATCATTTGTTGCCAGACCCTTTTTTGATTATCGCCACACAAAATCCAATCGAGCAAGCGGGGACCTATCCCTTGCCTGAGGCACAATTAGATCGTTTTCTTTTGTATATCAAATTAGGCTATCCTTCTGAAAAGGAGGAATTGGAAGTACTGGAAAAAACTACCGGAACTTACCGGGCTAATCCCGAAATGATATTTACAGTTTCAGAGATCAAAAAGCTTCAAAAACTTACGCGCGAAGTACACATTGACTCGGAATTGCTAAAGGTGATTAATGGTATTATCCGTACCTCGCGGCCAGATCAATCTGCAGTTGAAGCGGTGAGAAACTATGTGGAATGGGGGGCAGGCACACGGGCCGGACAAGCTTTAGTTCTTTGTGCCAAAGCGCGAGCTATCGTAAAAGGACGATTTGCAGTTATTCCGGAGGATATCGAGCGATTGGCATTTCCGGTTCTTAGACATCGGCTTTCCCTGCATTTCCGGGCGGAGGCAGAAAATATTCATCCAGATATGGTCATCAGGAAAATCCTGGAAGCATCCCAGATCCATGCGCGCAAGTAATCTTGAAATCGTCCGCCTCCCCAATCTGAAACTTGCCGCCAAAATCATCAGCGAGCAACTCAAGCATGGAATCCACCTCGGTAAGCGGGTGGGAGTAGGAAGTGAATTTGAACAATACCGATACTATGAGCCTGGAGACGATCCCAAACGGATCGACTGGAAGTACTTTTCGCGTTCCGGAAAGCATATGATCAAAGAGTCCCAAACCGAAAGCCATTTGGCAATCCGGATTTTATTGGACCTTTCCGGCTCAATGAATTATTCCGAAAACGGGATCAGTAGGATCGATTACGCCAAAAACCTGATTGCTTCTCTGGCTTATTTGGCAAATAAGCAAGGGGATTCTCTTTCGTTCTATACCTTAAAGGAGGGAAAAGTTATCCAAAAAGTGGCACCTTCACCGAAGTCCTTTCAACGTTTGATTTATCAGCTTGAAGTAAATGAAGCGGAGGGAGCTTGGCCGCTCAAGAATAAAGATTTTCCGGAGTTGAAGTCCAAAAAGCAGGAGCTCATTATTTTTGTCTCCGATTTTTTGCAAAAAGAAAGTGAATGGTCAGAAATCGTTTCGCAATTGCAACATCCGAAAAAAGAGATCGTGCTCTTTCAGATTTTGGGAGAGCAGGAAATCAATTTTAATCAGAAAGGTAATTTCAGGTTTCAGGATTTAGAGGGAGATCGTACTGTCACATTGGACGGGGACAACATGAGGAAGAATTACAATGAAGCGATATCGGCTTATCTAACACAGCTGGAAAAATCATTTTTACTTCCCAGGGTTCATTTATTTCGGGTAAAGCTTTCAGATTCCATCGTAGAGATTATCAGCAGCTTTTTATCCCAACGTAGCCTTTAATGAGTTTCCTGAATCCTATAGCGCTTTGGGGATTGCTGGCGATCGGCATTCCGGTCATGATCCACCTTTGGAATGGGAAGCGTGGAAAGATCCTAGCTTGGGCCGCAATGGATTTTCTAAAGGAGGTTGATCACCGGGTTTCGAAAGGAATTAAACTGGAAAACTGGCTGGTTTTGTTACTTCGGGTTTTGTTGATCGTCCTGCTCGTGCTACTTCTTGCGCAACTTTTTATACCCAAGGACAGGCCTGTCTTTGATCGAAATGTAGTCCATCTGCTCTCACCGGAAATTCAGATCAGGGAAGAATTTCGATTCGAAATTTCTCAGGCAATTGAAAAGGGGGAGTCAGTTTATCTGGCAGTTGACCCAATCGAGGAGATCAATTCGCTGGAGGAGATTTTCAATTTTGATTCCGGGAAATCACTGGAACTTCAGGCAGCTCTGGATCAATTACCTTCCAATTTGGATTCGCTAGTTCTCTATTTACCGAATTCGAATCAGACTTTGTCGGGTAAATTTTACACCACTTCCGTCTCTCCTCAGATTTTTCTGAGTTCATTTAATCCAATACAGACTGATTCTCCATTGATCCAAGTGGCATCCAATCAATTTTTTGGAAGAAATGAAAAAGGGCTTTTGGATTCTGTTGAAATTTCTTCAGAACAAAAATCCAGATGGAATTATGCTGAGAAACCGGTGCTTTATTTCATAAAAAATCCGGAGGCCGAGCGGCAATATATAATCGCAGCATTGGAAGCAATCCGGGAAACTTATGGATTGGATTTATTAGAGAGTGAGGATTTTGAAAATGCAGATCTGGTTTTTACGGATATGGAAAGTGTCGAACCCGAAGCTGAAAAACTGTATTTTCAGACCAATAAGCTTGCTTTTCAAGATAGTCCCAATCATTTTATTTTCTCTGAAAATCTGACTTTCCAGCAATCTGAGGTAGTTAAAAATGGAAGCTTACCGGAGTTAATATTGGAAAAATGGCTGGATCATATCGGATTTCCGGCCCAGGATGTGGCCATCAATCCGTCTCAGCTAAGACCCCGGTTTTTGAGAAAATCAAATTTCCAAAATCCTCAACAAGCCAATAGGAATGAATGGTTGTTTCTAGCGCTCTTGGCTACTTTGGCTTTAGAAAGGTTTTATTCTTCAAAACAAGGCATTTGAAATCCCTTCACGCCCATATCGCCAGTATCGAAAATCAGCTTATAGGCTTTATCCTGATCAAGTCAGGCTTGATTGGCCTGAGCTTTTTTGGATTAATACTGGCTTTTGGGTTACCGCTGACCTGGGCGATTTTGTCAGGAGTTCTAAGTTCAGCTGGTGCATTTTATTTTTTAGGAGGATTTGCCAATCATCGAAAAGCAGCGATAGCACATTTGCACCAGCATACTAAAGGCTTGGAGTTTAGTCTTGAGCTTTTAGAAAAATCGCATCTGAATATCGCCGAGCAGCTGCAATTGGCAAGAGTTGAGGCTCAAATTCAAGGAAAGCCTATAGGACTTGATTTTAGGAAAGTGACGCCATTCTTTATCCTGCTTTTGCTTCCCTTGTTGGTGGTGGGCTTTTCGAGAATTTTACCCGAAAGAAAACCTGAGAAAGCCCTTCTCAAACAGAAAAATCTGATTTCACTTCCGGATTCTCTAGCAGATGCTGCAGTATCTCTCAAGGAGATTTCCGTGAAAATCACACCTCCAGCCTATTCTGGAATTCCTGAAAGCAGGCAGAGTTCCCCGGAAATATCGACTTTGAAAGGCTCAATATTGACTTGGACTTTAGCTTTTTCAGAGCATAGGGAACTCCGCGTTTTTCTGGTCAATTCTTTGCGGGATGCGTTGCCTTTTAAATATTCAGGCTCAGATTTTACACTTGAAGAGCAGTTAAATTCCTCAGGAATATATGCCATCCAGGCCTTTCGGGATACACTTTTGGTATATGAGTCTTCTTATTTTCAAATCGAAGCAAAACCCGATTTACCACCTTTGATCGCTCCGCTAGCTGATGAGTTATATGCTTACCATTTTCATCGGGATGGAGACTCCAAGCGAGTTGAAGCGCAGATTTCGGATGATTTCCAGATAGATGAGGTGTTTTTGGTGGCAACCTTGGCAAGAGGTTCCGGAGAGAATGTAAAATTCCGGGAAACCAGGATCCCGGTCGGAAAAAGAAATTTCAAAGAGGCAAAAATCGAGTTGTCTCTGGATCTGAAATCGCTGGACTTTAAGCCCGGAGATGAACTTTATTACTATTGGGCTGCAATAGATAACAAGCGTCCTGAACCCAATTTTTCCAGGTCAGACACTTACTTCCTCAATTTTGTGGACAGTTCAGGGATGTCTGAGGAGCAATTGGTGGGAATGGCGATTCATGTGATGCCTGATTATTTCCGCAGTCAGCGTCAAATCATCATTGATACCGAAAAACTGATAGCTTCTGAAAAAAGTATTTCGAAACGTCAGTTCAATGTGACTAGTAATGAAATCGGCTACGATCAAAAGTTACTCCGTTTGCGGTATGGCCAATATTTGGGAGAAGAATTCGAAAATTCAGCAGGTGGAGGAACCATCGATGAAGGGGATCCGGAAGATTTATTGGCAGGATTTCGCCACGACCACGATCATGAGGATGAATCCATCGGGCTCCCTGAAAAGGTTGCCGAAACCGAAAAAACTGAAACCCATGAGGCTCATTCCGGCAGCGATGATGGAGGTTTAGGAAGTATTCTGGATGCTTTCATCCATAATCATGAGGATGAAGAAATGAATACCTATTTCGAAGCATCTACTAAAAATATGCTCAAAATGGCTTTGGATCAGATGTGGCAGTCAGAATTGTATCTGAGGCTTTTTGAGCCTGAAAAAGCGTTGCCATATCAGGAAAAGGCATTAGAATACCTCAAGACAGTCCAGCAAAAATCCAGGGTTTATGTTAAAAGGACTGGCTATGATCCACCTCCCATCCGGGAGGATGAAAAGCGTCTTTCCGGTAAACTGGAAAATCTGGAGAAAGTGATTTCGAAAGAACAAGTTGCAAAAACAAATCAATTGGCCCCATTAGCAGCAGAGGTGTTGGGAATGCTACCCAAATTTGAATTGAGCGAAAATGATCAATTGACAATCCAACGTTTGGGCCAATTATGGACTGAAAGAATTCAATATTCCGGCTTGTCTGATTGGTCGGTTTTATTACATCTACAAGAATTGCGTACCGGAAAAATCAAGGAGGAAGGAAGGGCGGTTTTATATCGAAAACTCTATCCGCTGATCGCTTCTGATGCGGCTCTGGATGCTTCTTTTTTAGCAAAAAAGGAATTGCAAAACGCTTTTTGGAGTAAATTGAAATGATACAATTCGAGCCCTTACTTTCACCTTTATTCGCATGGATTGCAGGATTCGGACTGATTTTGATCCTGATTTTTCAGTTTGTTCAAATTCACCAAGGATCCATTTCCCTCCGTAGAAAACGGATTAAACAAGTTCTTAACAGCTTTTTAGTAGTGTTGCTTCTAGGCTTTATGCTTCAGCCAAAATGGAATAATGATCCGAAAAGTGGTAAGGTTTTAATCTTTTCCGAGCAGATGAAAAATTCCGAAATCAACTTTTGGAAAGACAGTCTTTCAATCAACAGAGCGGTACAGGCTTCGAAATTTGATATTCAAACAGATTCAGTCATACTCCTCGGTTTAGACTTCCCAAAAGAGTTTTTATATGGGATTCGGGCCAAATCCCTGAACTGGATTATTCCTGAGCAGGAAAATGCCCCGATTTATCTGGAATGGAAAGGGATCCTGAGTCATAACGAAAGGCAAATAATCCGTGGAAAATGGTCCAAGATTCCTGAAAATCCGATTTCGCTTTGGCAGGAAGGAACCGAGTTGGAGCTGAGTGATTTAATAACCAAGCAAGCGGAATTTGAATTTCAGTTTCCAGCTTCTATTCCAGGTAGAAATAACCTGAAATTAAAAATTGGGGAGGAGGTCATCGGAATCATCCGATTCTTTGTCTTACCGAAGGAAAAGCTAATTTACCAGATTCAGACTGGTTTTCCGGGACCGGAAACCCGAGCTTTAAACCGGTTTTTGATCAGCGAAGGTGAGAAGGTTCAGGAAAAAATTCAACTTTCAAAAGCAACGGAACTCCTAACAGAAATTCTTCCACTGGATTCTGTGGATGTGTTGGTGATTGATCCTTCTCAAATGGATGATACCAGAATTCAAAAACGAATTGAATCGGGAGCATCTTTGCTTTTGGTGAATTTGTCGGAAGTAGATGAAGAATTGAAAACTTTAAACCGGATTTTCGGAACTGACTTTGAAATTCAATCCACAGGAGAATCTAATCCGCGCAAATTGGAGAATGAGCTTGAAGCACTTCCTTTTCAATTTCAGGAAAAAGCAATTCAGGAAGTCTTATTTGAAAACTCAATTGCAGTGCAACGGACTGGGAATTCGAAAATCGGAGTGAGCCTTTTGAGTTCTACTTTTGCCATTGCCCAATCCGGAGATACTTTGAAATATGAAGAAATATGGTCGCAAATATTGGGAGAATTACGTCCAGAAAATCCTAAGAACTGGAATATACAAGCCCCGGTTTATTTGCATCAATTTCAGCTTTTGAAGCTCAATGAAAGAGATACTTTAAATGAAGTGATTCTTGGGACTGACACCCTCAACCTTACACCTTCGTTAATAAACCCTGATTCTAAGTCCATTAATTTTGTCTCGTTGGATACGGGCTGGGTTAAATTGGATAAGGAAACTGAATTCTATATTTCTCCGAAAAGTGAAATTCCTTACCTATTTAATCAGAAGGAACGTGCGGAATTTCTTCAAACCAAGTCATGGGAGATTGCTTCTATTGCTTCAGAGCAAGCCATGAAAACCGTTCCTTTTTGGCTTTGGGGCTTACTCATTTTGCTGAATTTAACCGGGCTTTGGATTGAGCCGAAGTGGGATGAAATTTGACTGAAACCATCCCAGATCAGGGCCTTTTAGGATTTATTTTATCTAAAACTAAGTGTAAATATTGTTTTTTCTCCAGGGACGGAACTTACTTCAAGGCTGCCACGATGGAGGTTCATGATCTGTCTGGAAATAGCCAATCCTATGCCTGAGCCTGTTTTTTTGGTAGTATAGAAGGGTACGAAAATCCTTTCCAAAGCTTCTGGTACGATCCCTGGTCCGGAATCTTCTACCTGAATGAAGGTGCCCAAATCTCCCTGTCCGGTTGCCCTCAGGCAGATCGTGCGATTGGCCTGATTCTGCAAAGATTCACTGGCATTTTTCACAAGATTGATCAGGATCATGGTTATCTGATCAACATCACAAAGAATTTCAATATCCTGGGGAACGATTTCTGTCTGCACTTCCACATGGTGGGTTTTAAGATCCTCCTTCATAAGCAGCAGTACATTTTCAAAGAGCGATTTGACAGGGTGTAATGCTTTTTTTGGATGTGGAATATTGGTGTAATCCCGGTAGGCATTCACAAAATTGACTAAGCCCTTACTCCGGTTAGCAATAGTGTCTAGTCCTTCCTGGATGTCTAAAAAGCCATCTTTTTTGATTAAAATCCCTTCGGACTGCACATAGCTGTCCTCGTCCAGAATGGTCCGTAATGATTCGACCAAACTTGAAATCGGAGTGATCGAATTCATGATTTCATGCCGCAATACCTTGGTCAAGTTCTGCCAGGCTTCCAGTTCGTTGGATTGGAGTTCGGCGTTGATGTTTTGAAGGGAGAGCAGCGACCAGCTTTTGCCTCCCATTTTCAGCGAAGTCGACTGAATGATGAGGTGCAAACCTGGATTCAACTTCTTCGATATCCGCTGGCCTGGTTTAATCTCCAAGACTTCCTTGAGAAGCTCTCCGGATAGCTTACCGAGGTCCGAAATGTCCCGGAATTGTGGGATCTGAAGCAATTGCTTTGCAGCATTATTGACCACACCTATTTTACCCTGCGAATCAAATGAAATGATGCCTGTATTTATATGCTGAATAATGACCTGGAGAAAAAGCATTTGTTCTTCTTTTTCAGCTCTGGTCCTCCTGAAGACTTCCATTACTTCATTGAAAGCAATATTCACTTCCCGGAAAGAGTCACCCAATTGGCTGTCAGAGACAAATGAACTCGAGAAATCACTGTATCGGATTGAATCCAGAAAGCGGGCTAGCTTATGGTTTATTGAGTTGACATAGTAAATCAACTCAGCCAACTGTATAAAAGCGACCACACTCAAGATACCCGGAGCAAGCCAAAGTTCCTGACTGTAGAAAAGCCATAGACCCAGATAGAGGCAGATAATTATCAGAATCAGCCGAACCGAAATTCCGATCGAAAACCTTTTATAAACCATATTTTTCCAATCTTCGATATAGAGAAGAGCGTGTCAGACCTAATTCATCCGCGGCCCGGGTAATGTGTCCATTGTGTTTTTGCAAGGCTTTGCGGATCAGGATCCGCTCTACGTCCTCAATATTCAGATGCTCAAGATTTACAGATTCCTCCGATTTTTCCGGAGTTTGTGTTTTTTGAAGAAAGAGATCTTCAGGTTGAAGTACACTGTGATTACTCATGATGACTGCCCGCTCAATGCTGTGTTGCAGTTCCCTGATATTTCCCGGCCAATGGTATTTGGACATCCGTTTGATCAGTGGCTCGGAGGCTTTACGGATTTCCTTGTTGTATTTTTTGGAATAGTAGGAAATGAAATGATCCGCCAGAAGGGGGATATCTTCGATCCGCTCCCGCAGAGGAGGTAGCTGAATCTCGATCGTATTGATCCGGTAGAGCAAATCCTGCCGGAATCCGTTTTCATAGACCATGTTGTGGATCGGCATATTTGTCGCGGAGATCAGCCGGATATTGACCTCTACAGGCCGATTTGCTCCCACGCGGGTGACTTGTCTGTTTTGAAGTGCTGCCAGTAGTTTAGCTTGCAGCGGAAGTGGAAGGTTCCCGATCTCATCCAGAAACAGGGTGCCTTTATGAGCTTGCTCAAATCTTCCTGCCCGATCTTCCTTGGCATCAGTAAAAGCTCCTTTTTTATGGCCAAAAAGTTCCGATTCAAAAAGAGTCTGCGTAATCGAACCCAGATCTACCCCCACGAAAGCTTCTCTGTTTCTGCGCGAGTTCCGATGAATTGCTCGGGCGATTAATTCTTTACCGGTTCCATTTTCGCCCAAAATCAGCACATTTGCATCTGTAACAGCCACACGCTCTATCGTTTCAAATACTTTTTGCATCGAAGGGCTCTGGCCGATGATATCTTTGAATTTGCTGTCAATATCTTGCTGAAGCGTGGCTTTTTGATCTTTAAGAAGATCGATTTCCAACTTTTTCTTTCGCAGTTGAAGTGCAGAATTCAAAGTGGCCAGCAAGCGTTCGTTTTCCCATGGTTTCAATACAAAATCAGTAGCCCCTTCTTTGATTGCGCGGACCGCCAGATTGACATCCCCATAAGCAGTGATCAGGACTACAACCGCAGAAGGATCCAGTTCCAGGATTCGATCCAGCCAATAAAACCCCTCCTGTCCCGAGCTGACATCTTTGGTAAAATTCATGTCCAATAAAATCACGTCATAATTTTCATTATGGGTAAGAATGGGAAGCAAATCAGGATTAGTTTCGGTATCTACTTGTGCAAAATGTCTTTTCAGAAAGATCTTGGCTGCTTTCAAAAGATCCTCATTATCATCGATGATCAGGATCTTACCGACTCGGTTTTCATTCATGGGAAATTTGCTTTTGTTTGTTTGAAAAGTTCTTAAAGTGTATTTACCCTTGTTCCAAAATTATACCGAAATAAGGACCAATCGGATTTTGAAAAAAAAGTGTCATATCAAAAGGGAAAGGACGTTTTTCAAGAATTTTCAAATCGAAATTACAAATATTTTTTATTCGGATTAGACATATTTTGTTCGCTCGCGAACAAAAATGTTCGCGAAGTGCAAGGTTCAATTTCCTTAAATCAGCAATTAAAGCCTCTAATGCCTATTTTTTGCGTGGCATACCATTTGGCATAATGGGTATATCCCAAAAAAGGGAAAACACACAATCGAATAGTAATAGATCAAAAAATGGATCGGAAAATAGAAAAGAAGTTTTGGACCCCGAAAAAAATAGTCTATGTCGCAGGCGGGGCTATCCTTTTAGCAGGTATTATTTATCAATTGGGATTTGCAGATCACCGCTCTACGATGAATGTAGAACGGGATCGTCTGAGCATCGCCACCGTAAGTACTGGGGAGTTTACCGATTACATATTGGTCTCCGGACAAATTGAACCTGCACAGACCTTCTTCCTCGATGCGGTCGAGGGAGGGATGGTGGCTGAGGTGGTTCGGGAATCCGGAGCCTTGGTCGATAAAGGAGATACTATTTTGACTTTGACCAATTCCAACCTGCAACTGGATGTGATGTCCCGGGAGACGATGCTTTATGAGCAGATCAATAACCTCCGGCAAACCCGTCTTTTTCTCGACCAAAACGATTTGAGCCAACAAGGACAATTGGCGGAGATCGATTATCAGATTTCACTTTTGGAACCGCAATACAAGCGTTTCAAAGAGCTGCATGCCAAAAAACTCGTATCAGACCGTGAGTTTGAGGAGGTAAAGGAGCAATATGAATACAATTTAAAGCGCAGGGAATTGACTTACCGTTCGTACCGAAGTGATTCTTTGGCAAGATCATATCAGTTGCAGCAGCTTCGACAGTCCGAAAACCGAATGAATGCCTCACTAAACGGTGTCGGCCAAATCCTCAATAACTTGGTGATCAAAGCTCCGATTGCCGGACAATTGGCGATGGAGCAGATTGAAATCGGTCAGTCTATCACTCCAGGTTCAAGATATGGTCAGATCGATATCTTGGATGAATTTAAAGTTCGGGTGCCAATTGATGAATTGTACCTTCCGAGAATTGGACAGGGATTAAAGGGGAAATTCACTTTGAGTGGAGTGGATCATGAACTAGAAATCATGAAAATCTATCCGACAATCACCAACGGACGTTTTGAGGTGGATATGAAGTTTACCGGAGAAAGTCCAAAAGGAATTCGCAGAGGCCAGAGTGTCCGGATCCGATTGGAATTGGGAGACAGTGAGCAGAGTCTGCTTTTGCCAACTGGTGGATTCTTCAAAGACACCGGAGGAAACTGGGTATTCGTTCTGAATGCTGCAGGAAATGCGGAGAAGCGAAATATTCGCTTAGGTCGCAAGAACCCCGAATTCTATGAAGTATTGGAAGGACTGACCGAAGGGGAAAAAGTGATCGTCTCCGGGTATGAGAATTTTGGTAATAACGAAGTGCTGGAATTGAAGTGAGGGGAAAGTGGGAAGTTGGAAGTCGGGAGACCGAAGTCGGGAGACGGAAAGCAGGAAGACCGAAGTTCGAGAAGAGATTAAGGTTTTAATTGTCTGATAATCAATAATGATAGCAGTCGGAATATAAATGGGTAAGAAATGAGCTTCAAATTCGACAAATTGATTAATTGGCAGAAAGCAATGGATTTGGCTGAGGATTTTCAGAAAATATCCTAAGGCTTCCCAAAGGGAGAGCTGTTTAACTTGACAAGTCAAATTAATCGTGCTTCCGATTCAATTGCATTAAATATTGCTGTGGTCTCGATTTTACAATCAAATCCCGAACAGAATAAGTTTCTGGGATATTCAATTCGTTCAATAGCTGAAGTGGTTACTTGTTTACACAAGACAAAAAGAAGAGCTTATATTACTGATCAAGAATTTGATAAATATTATCAAGAATCATTTAATCTAATGAATATG
>CAZFSC010000110.1:5613-11387 GCA_964521585.1 uncultured Limnohabitans sp. | reverse complement strand
TCCTGATGCCTCAGCTAAAACAGGAGGCAAAGCATAATCGGTACACAACTTGAATTGGAATGTGGCTTTAGCCCATTCCAGAAAGGGATTTCAAAATGCCACGGGCTTTAGCCCAAGTTGGGATTGAGAAGATTAGGCTAAAGCCCAAATTTCTTTTAATTTTTTCATTTATCCCCAGTCCCGTTAGCTATCTGGACTGGAGTCAAAGCATGAGACTACAAAACCGAAAAAGCCCGTCTGAAAGATCAAACGGGCTTTTTAAATCGGTTACCGGACAATAGACATCCTACATCAAAGCTTCTCAAAAACTCTCCTAAAGCTCGTAGCCTCGGCGATTCTTCCATGAACTTCAGAGATCGCAACACGCTCCTGCTCAGTGGTATCCCGATGACGGATGGTGACCGTATTGTCTTCCAAGGTCTGGTGATCAATAGCTATACAGAAAGGTGTCCCGATCAAATCCTGGCGGGCATAGCGCTTTCCGATAGAAGCGGCATCTTCGTAGATAATGTTGAAATCGAATTTCAATAAATCAACCAATTCTTGGGCCTTTTCAGGCAATCCATCTTTTTTGGTCAAGGGTAATATTGCAGCCTTCACCGGAGCAATTGCCGGATGAAGTTTCAAATAGGTTCTGCTTTTGTCTTCCGAATTTTCCTCCGTGTAAGCATTGCAAAGTGTTAACAAGAATAAACGATCAGCACCAATAGAAGTCTCAATCACGTAAGGAATGTAATTCTGATTCACCTCAGGATCGAAATATTGTTGCTTCTTCTTGGAAAACTCCTGATGGGACTTCAAATCAAAATCTGTTCGGGAGTGAATTCCTTCCACTTCTTTAAATCCAAAAGGGAAATCAAATTCGATATCCATGGCCGCATTGGCATAGTGGGCCAACTTTTCATGGTCATGTTTTCTTAACTTTTCCGCAGGTGTACCAAGTGCCAAATGCCATCTCATCCGCATGTCAGCCCATTTCTGATACCATTCGAGCTCAGTGCCAGGTCGGACGAAAAACTGCATTTCCATCTGCTCAAATTCCCGCATGCGGAAGATAAACTGCCGGGCTACGATCTCATTCCGGAATGCTTTTCCGATCTGAGCAATACCGAAAGGAACCTTCATTCTTGCCGTTTTCTGGACGTTTAGAAAGTTTACAAAAATACCCTGGGCTGTTTCCGGTCTCAAATAAATGGTGGAAGCGTCTTCTGCCACAGAGCCTACCTGGGTCGAGAACATCAAATTGAACTGACGCACATCCGTCCAGTTGGAAGTTCCTGAAATCGGACATTTAATGCCTTCATTGATGATCAAATCCCGAACGCCAACCAAGTCTTCTGCTTCCAATAAGCGGGCTAGAGCTCCAGTTAGGGAATTTGCTTTTTCCACATCACCTGCCCGCTCAAAAGTAGCGGCATGCTCTTCAACCAACACATCAGCCCGATAACGCTTTTTGGAATCCTTGTTATCGATCATCGGGTCGTTGAAACTATCCACGTGTCCGGATGCTTTCCAAGTGGTAGGATGCATAAAAATTGCTGCATCAATCCCCACGATATTGCCATGTACCCGAGTCATCGTCTCCCACCACAGGCGCTTGAGGTTATTCTTCAATTCTACTCCATAGGCTCCGTAATCATAGACGGCCTGTAGACCATCGTAGATTTCAGAACTTGGATATACGAATCCGTATTCCTTCGCATGGGAAATAATATCTTTCAATTGTGAGTTTTCTGCGGGTGTTACTGTTTTTGCCATGGCGGCAAAATTAAAGAAACAAATTGAAATCTATGGAGGGTTAAAATATCAAATTCGGACTAAACGCATTTTAAACAAAATAGCCCTGATTCCATTTGAAATCAGGGCTATACTTTTAGTGGTTAAATTAGTTTTATCTGAAAGTATATTTCACTCCGATTCCTCCTCTGAGGTAGCTATCCGAATGATCGCCAAATACAGGTGCAGCTTCTATTAAAAACCCAAAATTCTTGGTGCTAAAGGGTTTGATCAAAACACCAATAGGAATAGCGACATAAATATCATTGTGATCATCTCGATGCTTGAGGCGGTCATCTCCTAATAAACCCAATCCCAAACCTACATAGGCGTTAACCTCACTTTTCCGTATGAAATTATAACCGCCCATCAATTCCAGTCCAATGTTCCGACGTATGCCCAGTCTTGCTTCCCCAAATAATTCTTTATCGGTGTCAGTACCTACGGTGATGAAAGTTTCAGTATTCTGGAAATTGATACCCACAGTGACTTGAGCTTGAGAAATCGATATAAATGCAAAAAGAGCAAATGCGAATAAGACTATTTTCTTCATGGTAGGTTAAATTATTTTTAAACCTATCACCCAACCAAGTGCCAGATTTAAAATATTACCAGCCGCCTTCCTCTTTCATTATCCTCCTTCCCTCTGCCGCACTCAAGAAAGCAGCTTCGATGAGCTTCAAGACCGTGACAGTTTGGGGAATAGTGACCAAAAGTTCACTTTCTCCCCTAATGGCTTCTGCGATATTCGAGTAAAAAACCCGGTAATCTCCCGCGGTGGTTGGAAAAGGAATACTTTCCTCACTATGGAATATTTGTCCCCATTTCTCCGCAGGTTCCATTCCCCAATCTTCCCCCCAGGGTTTTTGACCAGCCTTAAATTTTGCTTCCTGTACATCCAGTCCGTATTTGATATAGGTTCCCTTTTTGCCCTGCACCATAAATCTCGGTGTGGGTGCTGCTGCCAAAACCCCTGCTATAGCCCTGCAGTGGAGGATGCCAAAATCTAATATAATATCGAAGTAATCGTCAGCTGCTGCATTGGTTCTTTGTTTCCGGATATCAGCCTGAATCCATTTTGGCGATCCGAAAAACAAGCAAATCTGATCAATTAAGTGAACTCCGAGATCATAGGTAATCCCATTTCCGGGAAGGGTTTTTTCTCTCCAGTTTTCAGAAACCTCGGGTCGAAAGCGATCAAAATGAGATTCCAGATAGACCACCTCTCCCAGCGTATTTTCTTCCAATAAATTTTGGATGGTCAACACATCCCCATCAAATCGGCGATTTTGAAATACACTTAAAATCAATCTCTTTTCCTTTGCCAATTTGTGAAGCGTTTCCGCGTCTTTCGAATGAACGGTCACGGGCTTGTCCACCACTACATGCTTACCGGCCTCAAGGCATTTTTTTGCCATCGAAAAATGAAACTCGTTGGGAGTGGTAATCACGACAAGATCTATCCTATCCGCTTCCAACAATTCATCCAAACTCCTGTACGTGGTCACTCCGGGATATAATGTCTCGCATTTATTACTGTTTCGCTCGACTGAGGCTACCAGCGTCAGTGCTTGGCAAACACTAATTAAAGGGGCGTGCATTTTCTCCGCTACGGATCCAAAACCGACAATTGCGGTGCGAATATGGTTTTTCATAGGATTATAAGTTGATATTTAAAAACTGTCTGGATTCTCTCATTTCGCAAAATCAATTCTTTGCGTGAACTCTGAGTTATGTCCGTTTCAATAAGACTGTTATTGAAATCACTTCCATTAAGCTTGTTTCAAATAAATATAAACCAGCTACTTATGAGACTTTCAACAACTATTTTTGACCATTAAATCTAATTTTAACTTTCAAAAGTCATCCAGAGCTGATAGGGAGATTTACAAATTCTTGCATGTATTACATCCATCCTATCGTTTGACTTTTACTTTCGTATCGGATTTACAGGTTCATTTCATAGGCTTTATTCACCAATTCGATCCGTGAAGTCACACCAAGTTTGAGATGGATATTTTTCCTGTGGGTTTCAATAGTTTGGATACTCAGGCTAAGTTTTGTTGCTATATCTTTATTTTGAAAGCCCTCTTTAATAAGCGTGATTATTTCCGTCTCTCTTTTCGAAAGTCTGTATTTGGCCCTGAACCGATCAAAATAATCTCCTTGGCTTGCCTGCTTTTTTACTCTTTCAAAATTCAGAAGATGTCTCCCTTCATATACTTCATTAATCGTAAAAATTAATTCATCCGGATCTGCATCTTTGAGGATAAAAGCGTCAGCACCTTCGGAAATGACCCTTTTGAAAATCTTCTCCTCATCATACATAGAAAGCACCACTACTTTCGTATTCGACTTTTTCTTTTTGATGTGAATCAGGACCTCAAATCCATCCATAATCGGCATATTGAGATCGGTCAGTACTACATCGACCTCATTCTCAGACAAAAAATCGATCAGTTCTTTTCCATTGGGGAAAATCCGGATGACTTCGAAGTTTTCTTGCTCCGCCAAAAGACCCTCAATACCTTTAGCAAAAAGTTGATGGTCATCTGCAATCGCAATTCGGATCATGTATAAATTAAGGATGTGACCTCAAAATAGGCCCATTTTTTCAATTTGGCAAGGTAAGTATGATTTCTGTGCCTGATCCGACCTTGGATTTCAGTTCAAATTTACCTCCGATAGTTTCCATTCTTTTTTTCAGATTGACCATTCCACTGCCAGTATATTGCTTTGTGGAATCAAACCCATTGCCATCATCCCGGATCAAGATCTTCTTCAAATTTCCGTCCAGATAGGTTTTAATGTCAATTTGAGATGGGGAGGCATGTTTGATCGAGTTATTCAAGGATTCCTGAATAACCCGGATCAATATCAATTTTTGCTCTTTGCTCATTTCCTCCAGAACTAGTAAACTCTCAAAACTTGTCGTACAAAACCCCGTCGCCTGGATTTTTTGGAGTTGCTGATTGAGAAATTCTTCAATTGTCATGGACTCCACCCAATCCAGATTGAGGGTTTTGGACAAAGCCCGAACTTCCTTTATGATCTGATTCAGGATTTCTTTTCCTTCGGAATGCTTTTCAGGTTTTTGAGATCCAAAATTCAATTTTGCCAAAGAAAGCAATTGTCCTATGTTGTCGTGTAGCTCTCTACCTACATGATTGAGCGTCTCTTGCTGAATCTCATTTTCAATATTGAGAAGAATTTTTTCATGCGCTTCTTTAAGCTGATCCATCTTCTGGCGATTTTGGATTTGCCGTTGTCTATGCAAGAGTACCATTGCTATTACGAAGAATGACAAAATAGCCGCCAGGAATATGCTAGCAATGATTATGGAGATAATAGTACTGCTTTCTTCAGACATGGCTGGGTTCTTTATCTAATTTCAATTTAAAAAAAGGTGGAACGTAAGTCAGGACCATGGCTCCCAAAATAAGAATCCAAATCACCGTGTTGATAAATTCCAAAGATTTACCAAATGAATAATTCTCTGTCCAAAGGTAATTTTGAGAGACGGTCTTCAGGAAAACCACAGAATGATACAAAAGTATAAATGTCACCTGCCAAAAAGAAGGAAGCCTAAGCGGATTCGCATCAATGTAGTTATCATCAGTCATAAAACTCAAAAAATACAGACCACAGGCAATGAGGATGGCCCCTGTCGCTAAAGAAAAAATCAACGACTGACTGCCATAGATAGGCTCTATTCCTGTAATTTGGATCAAAACGCTACTCAATACAAAAAACAGCAACAGTCCATTAGCGATCCCTTTTTTATTTCGCGGCAGATACGACTTTAGAAGAAGCAGAATTATTATTGTCATGAATTCTTGATTGAAAATATTAAAAACCCAGACCGTATACCTTGGATTTAATGTATTCCCCAATAATTCATTGATACTTGCATTCAATTCTCTATTAAAGTAGAAATATGCTCCTAAATTTTCATAAAAGGCAGTAAAGATCACGATCAAAAAGGGAAGAAAATATTT
>CAZFSC010000110.1:0-5513 GCA_964521585.1 uncultured Limnohabitans sp. | reverse complement strand
AATTTTCCAGCAGTTTCTTCGGTGTACTCTGTAAAATAAAATTGAATTCCACCCACTTTGGGATCTTGATCCGAGGTCTTCAAAAGATTCTCCAAGGTCTCCCGATCAAAAAATATCCAGCTGGTTTGATTGTCTTTATCTTCGCCCTTTTTGCCCTTTCCAGGGTTACCTTTTTTGACTTCTTGATCATACTTAGCTTTCATGGATTCGAAGTCTTCCTTGCTTATTTTCATAAAAATTACGTTTTGTAAAATCTGTAACAGTATTCTCCTGAAGAAATAATTTACCAAAAGATAAGAATTTTATCTACGCGGAGGAAAGAAAAAAGAGGGAGGTAAATTTACTAGAATAGACTAGCTATAAATTCGGGAAAATAAGTAATTGATACTGGGTACGACATTGGGATATCCATTTCCCGAAAAGACCTATTCTAAAATTGATAAGGCTTATTCAAACTCAAAGATTACTTGGTTGTTCTGCGTAATTCCATTTTAAACTAGGCCATGCAATAGTAGCCAGAAAAACGACTAAAACACCGATTCCCAATACCATATTGATGTAGTTCAAGGAGTAAAAAAGTGAGTAGTAATTCTGCCACATGTATTTTTGGGAGATCAAAAGCAAAAACACAATGGAGTAATTAAACATGATAAGAGTGACTTGCCAAAATGAAAAGAGCCGTAAAGGATTGATTTCCAGATAGGCATTTTCCGTAAGGAACAAAATAAAATATGCCCCGGAAGCAATGATCAAAAATGACGCACCGATAAAGAAAATAATGGGCTGACTATCATAAACACTTTGTATACCAAGGGAATTAAGCACCAAAATAGAAAGCAGGTAAAAGACTAGCATTCCGTTGATGAATTTCCGGTATCTGATGGGAAAATACGCACGTATCAAAAATAGGTAGAGCAAGGTAAGGAGGTAAAGATTGAAAATATTGAAAACCCAGACATTGTATTTTGGATTTTCGGTATTTCCCAAAAACGCATTTATTTCAGCGTTCAGGGCTCGGTCATATAGAAAATACGCTCCAATAGTCTCGTATGAAACTATCAAGACCAGAATCAAAAAAGGAAGCCAATAATACACATTGGCTCTCATTTTTTTTGGAAGCTTGATAAATGCAATGATTCCCAAGACGAGAATAGTATCTATTACAATACTATACCAACTAAGAAACGCATCATAAAAACTCATTTTATTCAGGTAATTGATGTGGGTGTAGGCTCACAATGTGGCGGGCAGATTCTTCCATAATTCTCATATTCCTCTTCTTCTCCCTCAGTGGCTGTGATTATTTCATTCTCAAGATTTGCAGCTTTCAATACCAAAGTCAAAGCTCCAGCTAATTGCTCTGCCTCATTTGGATAATGTCTCTCTGCAATTTCAGCAGTGTATTCCGTAAAATAAAATTGGATTCCTCCTTTCTTGGGATCTGCATCAGATTTAGCAAGCAAACTTTCCAAGGTTTCCCGGTCGAAAAATACCCAGTTTGTTTGATCGGCCTTGTCTTTTCCTTTCTTATCCTTAGCAGGTTTTCCTATTTTGACTTCAGCGTCATACTTGGCCTTCATCGATTCAAAATCTTTTTTCGAAATTTTCATAGCGCGATATTTTAGTTAAAAATTGAGTGAAAGTGCTAGACCTAATTTGAATCAAAATATACTATAATTTTACCCCTCAGGCTAATAAAAAAGGAGTGAGAAAACCCCACTCCTTTTGTCAATAATTCAATAAGAATTTAACCAACTTTTTTAACTTCTTTCGTAATGGCCTCACTATCGATCTCCCGCTTCATCAAGTCCACTACAATTGGAGTGGCAATAAATACAGAAGAATAAGTACCTACCAAGATTCCGATAAATACCGCGAAAGAGAATCCTCTTAACACTTCGCCTCCGAAAATCAGCAAAACCAGCACTACGATCAAAGTGGTGAACGAAGTGATCAACGTTCTACCCAAAGTCTGGTTAATCGCATCGTTGAAAACTTTAACCAGTTTGTGGGTTCCTCTATTTTCAATATTCTCACGGATACGGTCAAATATAATCACCGTATCATTGATCGAGTAACCAATCACTGTCAGCACGGCTGCAATAAATACCTGATCAATTTCGAAAGTGGCTCCAAAAGCACTTGCAATTGCGAAAGCCGCAATAACGAACAGTGTATCATGGATCAAGGCTATGATGGAAGCCAGAGAGAACTGCCATTTACGGAATCTCAACAAGATGTAAAGGAAAATCGCTACCAATGCTACGATCATTGCCTGCACAGAGGAAGCCTTGATATCATCTGCCACGGTAGCTCCCACTTTGGAAGAACCGGTGATTGCAAACTGACCTGATTCCAGGTTGGCGGCATTCTCAGTAAGAGTCAAACCGGTTACAGCTGCAATTCCCGCTTTAATCTTGTTTTCTACTTCGATATTTGACTCCGCATCATCTTCATTTACCAAATAAGAAGTGGTCACTTTAAGAACGTTTGAGGCCCCATAGGTCTTCACCTCGACTGAACCTTCAAACTCCTTATCCAATCCTACCTTCAGTTCAGAAGCTGCCATCGGCTCAGCGAAAGCGACCACATAAGAACGGCCACCGGTGAAATCCACCCCGAATTTCAAACCAGAAATCGCAGCAATCGCCAGACCTATAATGATGATTCCTGTAGAAATCAGATACGCAACTTTACGCTTGCCAAGGAAATCGATATTGAGCGATGAAAGCGCATTTTTTGCGAAAGGTGAAGAAAAGCTGATCGAACTTCTGTCACCCTTTTTGCTTGCCCAAGAGACAATCACTCGGGTGATGAAAACTGCCGAGAAGAAAGAAGAAGCGATACCGATCATCAATACGATCGCAAAACCTTTAACTGGTCCCTGACCCAATGCGTATAAAATCGCACCAGTTAGGAAGGTAGTCACGTTGGAATCAAGAATTGCAGAGAAGGCCTTGTTGTATCCAGCACTGATCGCCGCAAGGAGTCCCGCGCCGTTTTGAAGTTCCTCTTTGATCCGCTCAAAGATCAACACGTTGGCATCAATCGACATACCGATGGTCAATACGATACCTGCTATACCTGGCAAGGTCAATGCAGCACCGAGCTGAGCCAAAATTCCCAGGATGAAGAAAATGTTGAAAACCAACGCTGCAATGGCAATAAAACCACCCTTAGCATAGTAAGCAACCATGAACAATACCACGATCAACAAACCTGCCACCATGGAAATCAAACCTTGGTTCAAGGCTTCCTTACCCAAAGTTGGTCCGATGATGCTTTCCTCTACGATTTGGGTAGGAGCTGGCAATGAACCTGACTTTAGGATATTTGCCAAATCCTGAGCTTCCTGAAGCGAGAAGTTTCCAGATATCTCAGACTGACCGGTTGGTATCTCACCATTGACTACAGGTGCAGTATATACATAATCATCCAGGACCACGGCGATTCTTCTACCGATATTCTCAGCGGTCAATTTTCTCCATTTACGGGCACCTTCCGCGTTCATCTGCATGGATACAGCTGGTCTGGAGGTCTGATCCAATACCTGACGGGCATCAGTCACCACATCACCTTCAAGCGGAGCCTGATCACTTCCTTTGTTAGCCTGGATCGGGAAAAGCTCCAATACTTCGGTACCGTCATCAGCTTTGACAGGTTTTACTCCCCAGAGTAATTTGATATCTCTAGGAATGTATGACTTGTATGCTTCATTTTTCAAAATCCTATTGATAGTCATGGTATCGGCTATTTCATAAGCCAGACCAAAATTCGGCTTCAATAGCGAAAAAATCGGAGAGACTGAATTGTCCTGATTCAAAGGATCGATTTCTGCCAATTGTTTCTCCAATGCATTTTTAATTGAATCTTCTTCCGACAACTCTTCAGCAGATAGGGTATCCGCAGCTGCCAGATTTGACTTGTTATCAGCTAGCCAAGCCGCATTGATCAATTCCAGAGCACTTCCGATTTCGTTTGCCTCGGCTACTTCCCAAAACTGAAGTTTGGCCACACCCTGAAGCAAATTTCTTACTCGCTCCTGGTTGTCCACACCTGGAAGTTCGATCTGAATCCGACCCGAACCCTGGATTCGCTGGATGTTAGGCTGAGAAGTTCCGAATCTATCGATACGGGTTCTTAAGATATTGAATGATCGCTCAATGGCATTTTCTACTTCATTGTCGATAATTTCAAGGATTTCAGCATCCGTAGATTCCAATGAAATTCTTCCTCTGTTGGCTGCTGTCGCAAAAATTGAGCTTAGCTTTTTATCCGGATTATTTCTTTGCCAAGCAGCATAAAATAGATCCACATATTTAGCGGTTGAGGTTTTCGCCTCTTCCCGAGCTTCTTCTACTGCCTTATTGAATCCTGCATCTTTTGGATTACCGGCAATTCCTTTTACGATTTCTACCGGAGATACTGCGAGAGTGACATGCATCCCGCCTTGAAGATCAAGCCCTAGCCCAAGCTCGGTTTCCTTTACTTCCTGATAGGTGAAATCAGCCCCCAAGAAATTGTAAACTGGCTGTCTCCATACGGAATCCAGATAACTTTGTCTTTTGGCAAAATCGATATTGCCCGCTGTGTCAGAAGCATACTCCGTTGCTTTTTCCTGAACTCTATTTGATACTAATGTAAATGACAGGTAATACAGACACAATGCTGTAATAACCACTGTCAAAAACACTATGACACCTTTGTTTTGCATGAGAAATGAATATTAATTAGTTGTAAATACGATTAGCTGATCCGGCTACACACAGGAAGCCGAATGGGGAAATGATAGGAGAATCGGATTGGATTCAGGGACCTTTGGTAGAAATAATCCGCTCAAAGAGGATTTCTACCAGCTGGTTTGGCTGAAAAATGGAAGTAGGCTCACTGATGAAAACAGTCCCCTTAAAATGGACAATTTCATAAATCAGATACAATGCGTGTTGGGATACGTGTACCGCAAAAGGGACCACAGCATCCACCGCAACGTCTAAAAAAGTCTGATCTTCGGAGTTAGCATTGTCCTGCTGTTCGATCGAAGCACTCTGATCTGCCACAGGAACGTGTTCTATGCTGGAAATAAACATGCAAAACAGCAATGCCAGCAACACTGTAAAGCGCTGATGGATCAAATTACTATTTCGTTTCGTTTTTTGCATGAGGCGCAAATATAGCCAATAAATGAACTTTCTGAATTTTGATCAGATATTTTTTTGACTCAGGCGCCTGATCTTGACCGCAGATAGGTCCGGATCACTTCAAGTGCCTTGTCAAAACTATGATTATTGGGCACGATCAAGTCTGCTTCGTTCTTGAAGGGTTTGATGTATTTTTCATAGGTAGGCATGACATGCATCTCGTAACGATACAGCACATCATCCAAATCATAGCCACGCTCGACTTTATCCCGGATGATCCTTCGCTTGAGTTTGATATGGTCTTTGGCATCTATGAAAATCTTCAGATCCAGCAGATCGGCCAGCTCAGGATAATACAATACAAAAATCCCTTCA
>CAZFSC010000109.1:0-11434 GCA_964521585.1 uncultured Limnohabitans sp. | reverse complement strand
GAATATGCTGTATATTCGGCATTTAAAAAATCCAATATGGGACAACGTTTTGACCCTGTTCGTCATTGAAAAATAGTCTAAAAAAGGATCCTAATCTAGTGAAAATGAATCAAATAAGGAAGAGCATTTTTATTTTTTTTATACTGATATTCAGTTTTTTAAGTACCGGATTTAGCCAATCCTATCAAATCAGTTTATTGACTGCAGATCCGGGTTCGGAGCTTTATTCCACCTTTGGCCATTCGGCCATCCGGGTCTTGGACAAATTGCGCAACACAGACTATGTCTTCAACTACGGGACGTTTGATTTTGACACACCGAATTTCTACGGGAAATTTGCTGCGGGCAAGCTCGACTACATGCTTTCGGTAAGCACTTTTGCTGCTTTCGTCACAGAATATGATCGGCAGGGCAGAGGGATTAAGGAACAGATCCTGGATTTGAGTCCTGAGCAGACCGAGTACTTGCTTGAATTTCTCGAGGTCAATTATATGCCAGAGCGCCGCTATTACCGGTATGACTTCTTTTATGACAATTGTGCTACCCGGATCAGAGACGCATTTGATCTGGTGCTGGGGGATAAGCTCGTCTGGAAGGATGAGGTTCGCGAGGATGTGGATAAGAGCTTTCGGGAGCTGATAGATGAGTATGTCTATGGACTGCCTTGGGCGGATCTGGGTATCGACCTGGCTCTGGGAGCAGTGATCGACAGCGATGCCAATCCTCAGGAGGAGCAGTTTTTACCCGATTACATGTTTGAGGCATTTGCCCGGGCAGAGATTCACGGGGATGGTCCCATTCGCCCTTTTGTGAAAGAGACTCGGGTGGTTACCGATTATCCTGTTCGAGAGCAGCGCTTGGGCACATTCAATCCTTATTGGATATTTTGGCTGGTGGCCATCGTCTTTATTGGGATTACGTTTGTCGGATTTAAGCGGAAGAAACTATTTATAGGATTTGATTTGGCATTATTTGGGATTCTTGGACTGATTGGTATTGTAGTGACCTTACTTTGGTTTGCAACCGAGCATTCCGCGACGAAATGGAACTGGAATATTCTCTGGGCTTTTCCGGGACACTTGGTTTTACTTTCAGGGCTTACATCCAAAACGCTCTCTTCTTGGGTGCGGCCGTATTTGCTTTTTGCCTTGATCCTTGCTGATGCAGCGGTAGTATTTTGGATTCTGGGCTGGCAGTCTTTTCATCCCAGCCTGGTCCCGATTCTGCTGATAGTGATTCTTCGAACCAATTTCCTGTATTACAATCTTGGTAAGTTTCGATTAAAGGCTAATTAAACTTTCCCGCTTGGTAAACTTTTGCTAGGGGAAATGGTGTTGATTATCTTCAAGCTATTTCATGGAATTCAAACTCACATCAGATTATCAACCCACCGGAGATCAGCCTAAAGCAATCAAAAAACTGGTGGAAGGCATAGAAAACGGAGAAACCGCCCAGGTTTTGCTTGGAGTGACTGGCTCGGGGAAGACTTTTACCGTGGCCAATTTGATCCAGCAAGTTCAAAAACCAACCTTGGTTCTTAGCCATAATAAGACTTTGGCTGCGCAGCTGTATGGCGAGTTTAAACAGTTCTTTCCCGAAAATGCCGTAGAATATTTTATTTCTTACTACGACTATTATCAGCCTGAAGCCTTTATTCCCAGCTCAGGCACCTATATTGAAAAGGATCTCTCCATCAACGAAGAAATCGAAAAGCTCCGACTCAGTGCCTCTTCCGCGCTGCTTACTGGCCGCAGAGATGTGATTGTGGTGGCATCGGTATCCTGTATTTATGGTATCGGTAATCCGGAGGAATTTGCAAAAAATGTGATCCGACTCCAAGAAGGTGATCGGATTCCGAGAAATCAGTTGCTATTTAAGCTGGTGGATATTCTCTATAGTCGTACCCAGCAAGAGTTGACTCACGGAACCTTTCGGGTCAAAGGAGACACCGTAGATATTTTTGTGGCATATGCTGATTGGGGCTATCGTATATTCTTTTGGGGAGATGAAATTGAGGCAATTCAGCGGATAGACCCTGTATCCGGGAAGAAGCTCAATGATGAAAAGATCATTTCGATTTTTCCGGCTAATCTTTTTGTGACTGGTCGGGATACTATCAACACGGCCATTAAAGAGATTCAGGATGATATGGTGGCGCAGGTTAATTTTTTTGAAAAGGAAGGAAAATTCTTAGAAGCTAAACGCCTTCAGGAGCGGACTGAATTTGATCTGGAAATGATCCGGGAACTGGGTTATTGCTCTGGGGTGGAAAATTACTCCCGGTATTTTGACCGAAGAGAACCCGGAATGCGGCCTTTCTGCCTGATGGATTATTTTCCCGATGACTTTTTATTGGTGATTGACGAGAGTCATGTGACCGTGCCTCAGGTACGGGCCATGTGGGGTGGGGATAGATCCCGAAAGGTAAATCTTGTAGATTTTGGTTTTAGACTTCCTTCGGCTTTGGATAATAGACCCCTCAAGTTTGAAGAGTTTGAGATGCTCGCTAATCAGGTAGTATATGTATCAGCTACTCCGGCGGATTACGAACTCGCCCTTACTGAAGGAGAAGTAGTAGAGCAGATCATTCGGCCAACCGGTCTTTTGGATCCTACGATCGAGGTTAGGCCCAGTCAAAATCAGATTGATGATCTTCTGGAAGAGATTGATCAAACCATCAAGACTGACTCCCGGGTATTGGTGACCACGCTGACTAAGCGAATGGCAGAGGAACTCCAAAAATTTCTGGAGCGGGCCGGGGTTAAATCTCGCTACATCCATTCCGAAGTGAAGACGCTTGACCGTGTTGAGATTCTGCGAGAACTCCGATTGGGAGTTTTCGATGTATTGGTAGGAGTAAATCTTTTGCGGGAAGGATTAGATCTTCCGGAGGTTTCTTTGGTTGCGATTTTAGATGCGGATAAAGAAGGCTTTCTTCGTAATGAGCGAAGTCTGGTGCAGACGATAGGCCGTGCAGCCCGAAATTCAGAAGGTAGAGTGATCATGTATGCTGATAAAATCACTGATTCGATGCAGATGGCGATCGATGAAACCAAGCGAAGACGCGCACTTCAGATCGAATACAATACTGTTCATGGCATCACTCCGACAACTGTGATTAAATCGAGAGACAAAATCATGGGGCAAACCAAGGTGGCCGATTCGAAGAAAAATGCAAAATTCTATGCTGAACCCATGCCAAATGAGGCCAGCATGGCTGCCGATCCCGTGGTGCAATTTCTGAGCAAAGACAAGCTTGAAAAACTCATCCAACAAACTCAAAAACAAATGGAGAAGGCCGCTAAGGAGCTTAATTTCATGGAAGCTGCCCGACTAAGAGATGAATGGCAAGCTCAGAAATCCCGTTTGGAGCAATTGAATCTTGGTGTTCCCAAATAGGATTTTCGTTACTAACCAAAAACTAACATGACCCTGCAGGAAATCAAGAAACTCGCCACAAAAGGGGAGGGACTCATGATTGAATTCAAGAAAAAAGCTGCACATCCCGAAAAAATCGTTCGGGAATTGGTGGCTTTTGCCAATACTGCCGGTGGTCATTTATTGATTGGTGTCGATGACGATGGCACCGTAAGTGGACAGCGATTTATCGAAGAAGAGATTTTTGTGATGGAGAAGGCTATCCAGGAACTGATTCATCCTCCGCTGGAATATCAGGTATTTTCCATCAAGCTTAATGAGAAAAAAGGTGTAGCCGTATTCAAAATTCCGCTGAGTTCTGGAAGACCGCATTATTTGAAAGATAAGGAGCGAAAGCAGGCCTTCATCCGGGTGGCTGATCGCAGTGTGCAAGCTAGTAGGGAGGTATGGGAAGTGCTTCGACGCAGCAAAAATCCTCGGGATACGATATTTACCTACAGTTGGAAAGAGGAACTTCTGATGAAATCATTGCAAGAAACCGATCGGATCACATTGAAAGAATATGCCAAACTGGCCAAACTCCCGAAATTCATTGCTTCAAAAACCTTAGTGAGACTGGTACTTGCCAATGTGCTGCAGCTTCATCCGCAAGAAGCAGATGATTACTTTACTTTGAAAGAGACGGGAGTTTGATTCCTGTCCTTTCGCAGAAGCCTTCGATGCCTTGTAAGCCACCGCTGTGAACTGCAAGAATTCTAGATCCTTTTGGGAAAAAATTGGATTCAATCAGGTTCCATATACCGTAGAGCATCTTACCGGTATAGATGGGATCCAGGACAAGGCCAAAAGTGTCATAAAACCACCAGATAAAGTCAATCAGTCGCTGATCATATTTAGCGTAACCACCAAAATGGAACTGATCGATAATCCTGAATTCCCCCTTACTTTTCAATTGTTGCCAAAGGATTAAATCATCGATTTCTTGATGGATGAAATCGCCCTTCAGTGCTGAAAATCCCAATACAATCTGAGTATTTGCCAGGGAAGAATAAATTCCTGCAAAAGTGCCTCCAGTGCCGATGCAACAGGCAATATGTGAAAAATTACGATCAGAGGCCTGTAGTATTTCCGAAGTTCCCTTAATAGCAAGTGCATTTGTCCCCCCTTCTGGAATCAAATAAAAGTCACCGAATTTTTCGTGTAGCTCGTTGATGAAAGCAGGTTTATTTTTATCTCTATACGCGTTTCGGTCTATAAAATGCAATTTCATTCCAAAGGATTCCGCATCCCTGAGTGTGGGGTTGAGGGGATCAGTCCGCTCACCACGTATGATTCCGATGGTCTCGATTTTTTGGCTTTTTGCGCCAGCAGCTACTGCGTAAATATGATTTGAAAAAGCTCCACCAAAAGTCAGAATCTGCCGGTATCCGTCAGTGATCGCTTTGTCAAAGTTGTATTTTAGTTTATAAAATTTGTTTCCTGATAGCAGCGGATGGACCAAATCGGTCCGTTTGATTGCCAGTTCAATTCGTTTTTCCTCCAAAAGTGGATGGTCGAGCGGTTGATTAATGACTGGAAGCGGTTGAAACATGAAAACTACAGGTGGAAAAGATTCTTAAAGTTAATAATCTTATTTTTGTTGCATGAGCACTACGCCTTACGACGAGATCGAAGAAGATGAATTAGAATTATTTGAACATTACCGCATTTTGGTAGATAAGGGGCAATCTCCTGTTCGAATTGATAAATTTTTAACCGAGAAAGTGGCCTTTGCTACCCGAAACCGGGTTCAGAATGCAATAGATACAGGAAATATTCTAGTCAACGGGCAAAACACCAAAGGAAGTTATAAGATAAAGCCGGGAGATGATATTCGGGTTCTTTTCGAAAAGCCCAGAAGGGAAACAGAGGTTTTGCCTGAGAACATTGAACTTGATATTGTATTTGAAGACCAATATTTGATGGTGGTGAATAAACCTGCGGGAATGGTGGTACATCCTGCTCAGGGAAATTGGACCGGTACTTTAGTCAACGGTCTGGTGTATCATTTTCAAAATCTGCCGGAAATGAAAGGAAACGTAGGAAGACCAGGTTTGGTGCACCGGATAGATAAAGATACTTCTGGTCTATTGGTGATCGCAAAATCTGAAGAAGCCATGAGCCACCTGGCAGCTCAATTTTTTCATCATAGCATCGACCGAACGTATCTTGCCTTAGTTTGGGGAGAACCTGAGGCGGAATCGGGTACGATCAGGGGACATGTGGGGAGAAGTGCAAAGGATCGAAAAGTTATGGATGTGTTCGTCGATGGAAGTCAAGGTAAGCATGCGGTGACTCACTGGAAAGTAGTAGAAAGACTTCGATATGTTTCTTTGATACAATGCAATCTGGAGACCGGACGTACCCATCAGATCCGTGCCCATATGAAATATTCCGGTCATCCTTTGTTTAATGATGCGATGTACGGTGGGGATAAAATTCGAAAGGGAACCCAGTTTTCGAAATATAAAACCTTTGTACAAAATTGTTTTGACTTGATACCCAGACAGGCGCTGCATGCCAAATCGCTGGGTTTTATTCATCCTATCAGTAAAGAGAAACTATACTTTGAAGCCCCTTTGCCTTCAGATATGAAAGGAGTGCTTGAGAAATGGAGGAATTATGTTAATTATGAGTAAAATGATTTACCAAAAATTCAACATAATGAACATTTCATTGCGTAATCGGCATTAAAATTAATTATTTGATACTGAATTGATAATTCATCAGTTTTTCGATTGAAAATTAGTTAATCTTATTGTGAATATCAGGAAGAATTTTACCAAAACGATATTTTTCAATCGATTTCATTAAAAATAATGTAAAAATTCAGAATTTTTATTGAATAATTTTTAATAAAGCGGTGTGCCTTCTATATTTGATGTATCAATAAGGAACAACAAACGGTTGGCCATCCAAAAATTACTGAATTACACAACACTGTAGGATGTTGAAACTGGCAGACAAGCCCTCCTGTCTCGGGGGTGAAGTCACTGGGATAAAGCGTTTACCGAGCTCGTAAATTTGCCTAACTACTTCGTGGAGGTTCGAATCCTTCTCCTACAGCAGGTTATTTTGGGTTTATTGTTAATTGACTAAGACCATGAAATTTTGTTTCATGGTTTTTTTATGCCCAATCACTAATTCAAATTAATTTTTTAATAACAATAAAAATCCATAGAAGATTTTGAAAGATAGCCATTAGTGAATTTATAATTATCTTGGATTTTTCAGATTTAAATTGATAATAGCATAAAAAAATAGGTCATTGAGATAAAAAAATGTAAAAAAACAAAATAAATATTGTCAAAATTTTAATAAACCAATGGTATTTCTAATTTTGGGCTATTGAATTCTCAATCAGTAGTGGAAAACAAATAACTGTCTTCGATCTCTGAAATGCATAAGGCATCATTCAATCCTTCACTGTAGGATGTTGAAACTGGCAGACAAGCCCTCCTGTCTCGGGGGTGAAGAATCTAGCATAAAGCATAATTCTACCGAACTATCGCCTAACTACTTCGTGGAGGTTCGAATCCTTCTCCTACAGCTTCAAAGCAGCACTTATGTGCTGCTTTTTTCGTTATGGATTGGACTGAAATGCCTATTTTTAAATAAATATTGCCTGAATGAATCAAAAGAAAAAAATTAAAACTCCTAAGCATCCTATTCGAAGGAAGGTTTTGAGACTTTTAATGATCGTGTTCTTGGCAGTGCTTTTTTTGGAGTTTCTCGTTTACTTCGGATCAAACCTCTTTCTTTCCAACTGGGCTAGACGCAAAATCAATGAGTCGACGCACGGAGTTTATGAGATTGATTTCAATCGGGTAAATTTCTCTCTTCTCCGCCGTGGTGTTTTTTTGGATGGGATCATTTTAAAGCCAATTGATCCTGAAATGGATCAACGGGATCAGGCTCTTTTCAATCTTCACCTGGATCAGTTGGCGGTAAAAGGGCTTTGGTATGGATTTAACTCAGGAGTATTATCAATTGGAAAAATTGAGCTTGATAACCCTAATTTAAGTCTGGATTTACCGGAAAATGTAAAGTTGGATTATCGCCGCACCAAAGCAGCTTCAGAGGAAATATCCCGGGTAAAAATTCTTGAAAATGAATTGAAGAAGAGTATTGACCGATTGAATTTTATAGGGGTTTATATACACGAGATTGAAATCAATCATGCCGATCTCTTCTTTTTAAATTTCTTGAGTGACAACTCCATCAAGGCCGAAAATACCAAGCTCGTTGTCAGAGATATCGACTGGGCCAGCGAAGGTAATTGGACCACTCCATTCAATGCCCGAGGCTTTGAATTTGATTTGGAGGACGTTCATTTTTTGCTTCCAGATAGTGTCCATACCCTCACTGCAGAAAGTGTACAGGTAAGTTCCCTTGAAAATGTAATCAATATGGGAGGATTGAGCCTTGTGCCTGATCGTACCAAAGAGAGTAAAGCGTATTATGAGGTTTCATTGAAGGATCTGAGAGTGGGGAATGTGGATCTGAACACTGCTTTTATGACCTCCAAGGTTTTGATCGATGAAATTATTTTGACAAATCCTGATTTCAAAGTGGAACGAAGGAGGATTGCCAGTCGCGAAAGTGCTTTCACTGGAGATTTAAATGAGTTGATTGCCGGACTTTTAGAATCATTTGAGGTGAAAGAACTTTCTGTTTTGAAAGGGAATTTTCAAACTTCTGATTTTGAAGACTCCTTGAAGAACCGGATCGAAATCAAAGAGTTGGATTTCAAGATGGTGGGATTTTATCTTGGAACTGACCAAGAACGACAAAGAAATCAATTTTTTTATGGTGAAGATGCTTCAATGAATATCAAAGAAGCTAAACTTTATCTTTCGGATGAAATCCACGTCATCTATGGGGAAAGTGCAAGCCTTTCTTCATTCAAAGATGAATTAATCATTGAGAGTGTAAGTGTAAAACCCCGGGATGAATCGCTACAGATGCTGGATCCGGACAACATTATTCAGATTTCGCTTCCCAAACTGGCCTGGCATCAGGTGGATCTTAAGAAATTCTACAATGAGGGGATTTTGGAGATGGAAGAAATGATTATCGACTCTCCAAAAGTGGAATTTAAAGACCTGAAAAAGAACTACCAACAGCCAATTAAGGAGGGAAAAGTTTCCGAATTACTACAGGGATACATGGATAAAGTAGTAATTGGGCAAGTCAAATTAAATGACGGAGAAGTTCAATTTACGGATGAAGCGGGCCTGCGAAGTAATGACATTGGATTTGAGCGATTTAGCTTGCTTCTCGAAAATGTACTCATCCGACCAAATGATTATGCTTCTGTTCAGGACATTTTCCTGGCAGATGAGATGGTGTTGAGCCTGGAAAAGTACCGACTCAAATTGCGGGATGATCTGCATGAGTTCTTGGCAGATGAGATTCTAATCGATTCTAAAAATTCCTTACTCGTAGTCAAGAATTTTTCATTGAAACCTGAAAATCCTGAATCGATACAGGCCGCATTGGATAGTTATGACAAGACGGTGACTATCAATGTCATGATTCCGGAATTCCGAATGGAAGGAATAGATCTTCAGGCAGCTTTCTGGGATGAAAAATTAATCGTTAGAGAAATTAAGATCCCATCGCCCAAAGCTGAACTCAGGCGCTATCGAAAGCAAAAGGAGGACTTTCTTCAAAAGGATCAGTTTAGCTCCTCTGATGAGTTTGAAAGACTTCTGACCCCTTACTTTTCATACATTCAGATTGACTCTATCAATTTTAGCAATGGGCAGGTGAAATACGAAAATTATTCCGGTGAGAAAGACATTTATCTTTCAGAGGACAGTCTATCCTTGAAACTTAAAGGGTTTCTGATCCAGAGAGGTGCATCACCTGATGAAAACAAGACTTTTTTTTCTGACGAAATAGATTTGAGTCTAAGGCAGTATTCCTTCAATGTAGCGGGAGGGAACTATGAAGTATATACTGACCGATTGAACTATAACTCAAAATCTCAGACCATTTTCATTAACAATCTTCAACTTGTACCCTCTGAAAACATACAGAGTAAACTGGCACTTCATGCTACCCTTCCTCAGGTAGCGTTCCGGGGAGTAGATTTGCAGTCTTTTCTTTTTGAAAACAAATTGATATTAGATCAATTGGCAGTCAATGGGAGTGAGATTGAATTGGGAATCAATACCAGTTTTAATGCTGATCGCAGTCTCGGAATCGCCAGGAATATTTCACGGAAGGCTTTACCCGAATCCATCTTTGAAATCCAAATAGCTGAGATTGATGCATTGGATTCTCGGCTTACCATTAATTATTTAGCTGGAGGCAAGCATGAACAGTCCATTCAGACCAATTTCGATTTAGAAGTCAGACGGCTCAGACTGGATTCCATGACTACTTCCAAAGACAATTTTACCGGCTTGTTTGAAGAGTTTGATCTGAGGCTTCAGGATTTTTCATTTGCCTTACCAGATAGTGTGCATAATCTGACTTTCACCTCTTTAGAAGTGAATAATAATGCAGGAGAGGCCTTGTTTTCCGATTTTGAAATCAAGCCAATCAATAAAATGGGTAAATCAGGAAGCCCAGTGGTCTCGGCTAAAATCAGACAATTGGGTGTAAAACACAATACCTTATCGGATATTGAATCCACCAGAATATTTGACTTGGACCAGGTAAGAATGAGTCAACCGGTGATCAATATCTATCTGGATGATAAGGAAAAAGAAGAGCGGAAAAAACCAAACAAGACTCAAAATGACAGCTCATTTATTTCTTCGGTCATTCTGAAAAATTTAATGATTGAGCAGGGGAAAATCACAATTCACGATAAAGAGTTGGGGCCCTTACCAAAAATGGCTTTTTCCGGAGTGGATTTCGGGATCGAAAATCTAAACTTAAATCTCATTGGGCCAGATCAGAAAATTAGTCCGGAGTTCTTGCTGGAAAAAAAGCTTAACCTATCCTGGACCGATTACCATCTGATCACTGAGGATAGCCTAAATCAAATCAAAATCGGAAAGGTCAACCTTCTAAATAATGATCTCATACTTGAAAATGTAGATTTTGGACCAGTAATCGGCAGGTATGAATACATGCGTACAAAAGGGTACCAGACAGACGCTGTGGAAGGAAATATAGAAAAGCTCAGATTTGTCGATCTTGATTTTGATTCCTATTTCAATTCACAGTTTTTTAAAGCAGGAAATTTAGAAATTGATGGGGCGGAACTGATCGTCTTCCGGGATAAACGGTTTCCTAAAAGGGAAGGAGTTATTAAGCCCATGCCTCAGGAGTTTTTTAAAAATGGGTTGTTTAATATTTCTTTGGATTCCGTCATTTTACGTGGAGGTAGGGTAGAGTATCAAGAGTTTGCACCCCGGGCGATGGTGCCTGGATTTATAAATTTTGAGGATCTGAATTTTTCCATAGCTCCTTTTGTCATGGCAAAACCGGGGGTTGAATTTCCATTAGAAAAATCTCTATTGTCTGCTCAGGCAAAAATAAGAGGAGAAGGCCAAATTAATCTGAATTCAGTTTATTACTACGAACCTCCTTACCCGATGGATTTGGAGATTTCAATGGGTAAGTTTGACTTGACCAAAGTAAATACCATGTCGGCTTTGGCAGCTTTTGTAAAGGTAGAATCGGGAAAAGTAACCGGTGCGGACTGGAACTTCAGAATCAATGAAGAAGAGGCTTGGGGCAAAATGAATTTTAAATACAAAGACCTTAAACTGGAACTGCTGGACACTGTCAGTCTTTTACCTGCAGGTGGGAAACTGGGTTTCTTTACGTTTTTGGCAAACACTTTTATAAAAAACAGCAATCCAAGGAGACTCTTCAATAATCTTGTCATCTCTGATATTTATTATGAGCGGGATAAATCCAAATTTGTACTGGGAGGGTGGTGGAGGGCTACATTCAGTGGAATCAAAGGAGCTGTTGGAATGGGAGGCACAAAAATTCCCAAAAGAAAAGAAGAGGAGGATGAATGAATTTAAAATTGATAATAGTCCACAGA
>CAZFSC010000108.1:0-11495 GCA_964521585.1 uncultured Limnohabitans sp. | reverse complement strand
GTTTCGGAATGAGTTATATTATTAATAAAAATCTAGAGATTACTGGAGGGATAGTCACACCATTTTATTGGGCGCCACCGGAATTTCGCAATCAGGAAGAGCCTTATGATAATATTGTTAACCAATTTCGTTTTTGGCAGCAGGCCTTGTTTATTCAATCCATCGGGCTTGCAAAATTTTACCATCAAATCCGAACCGAGCAGCGGTGGCGAAGGGACTACTTTGTAGGATCTCCTTTTGAACTGACCTTTAGGTGGCGATATAAGATTGCAACTTATATCCCGATCAATTCAGTGAAGCTGCAAAAGGGCACTTATTTCCTTTCTCTATACAATGAGATTTTTATCCAAACAGGAAAGACAGTCATCCGAAATCCTTTTGAGGACAATCGATCTTTTATCGGATTGGGATATATTTTAAATGAGAATATCCAGTTTCAAGCGGGATATGCCAAGAGCTATCAGCAAAGAGAGTCAGGAAATAGATACACCAATCGGGATCTGGTTAGGTTTTCTGTATATCACAATTTGGATTTCACCAAGAAAAAATCAGCTCCAGTGGAGTTTCAACCAGTTTTCTAATCATTGTTGATGAATTGGTTGGAATTCAGATTGACTTGAAATTGAAAGATCCTAAACTTGAAATCCTCCTGTATCTTGATTTCAGTTCTTCAAAATCTTTAGATTGATAGATAGCAGTTCATCGGAGAATCTGAAACAAGAATTTTTAATGAAAGCATACCTTTTGGCTTGGCATCCGGTCAACTTTTTTTAAGAAAATAGATTCAAGAAATCGGTTGTTTCATGCTCTAGAAAGCCAGAATCTAAGGTGAAAAGTAATTCAATGATTTTTTGCCAATTACTAATCTATACAAGTTTAAATTTTAACCTGCAGATGAAATGGGAGCTATTTGGCTCCTTCTGCGTGGTCTACTTTTTTACCATTCAGCGTCATGTATTCCCCCATACAATCTGCCGTCATACAAGAGTGTATAGGCAAAATCCCTAAAAGATCCCCGACTTGGGTTGTTGAGAGTAGTTCCTCCGATGCCTGGATAATGCCGTGTTCCTGAGATATACTTTTCAAAAATGACACGTTTTGAGGAATGTTCCAGCCATGCTCATGAAGGTACACTACTTCACCAAAATTCTTTACGCCATGCTTGTCTACCAGTACATCTTTCGCCAGATGGACTCCACCACCATGGACAAGGATTTCGTTTCTGTCTTTTTTGATATCTACCACAGGTACAGCTAGGGCTATAGCGATCTCATTTTTGTCACAGGCTCCAAGCGTGTATTGCATCAGATCGTAAAAGACAAAATTCCCCGGCCCGATCTCATCGATATCCCCGAAGTCTTCCATTACCGAACACCCAGGCGTATCTCCGGTTCGGGTGACCAGCCCAGGGTATTCGGAGATGTATTTGTGCTTTAGCATCGAGAGGGCATTTCGGGTTTGTTCGTAGATAGCCGGAATATCAGGAGTATAATAAGTATGACCGGCATGAATATAAAAACCCTTGAAAAACAGTTTATCTGACTTACTGGCTATCCTAAGGATCTCTTCGATCAATCCAAAATCAGAAACTTCTACTCCGGTTCTTCCATAGCCGGCGTCAATTTCGATGAAAAAACCAGTCCGATGCTCCAATTTGTCTGCCAGCATTTGCGCCGTTTTGGAGTTGATCAGCTGCACGGAAATAGACTGCCTTGAAGCAATTTGATTGAGCCGTGGTATCTCCAATGGATTAAATGGAAAGGCAATGTGGATATTGGCCCAATCCTGTTCACTCATGTACTCGGCCATTTTGATCGAGGATACTGTCACCTCTGTGATGTTATAATCTTTTGCCCAGTTTCCGATCTGATGTGATTGAGCCGTCTTGAAATGTGGTACCAATTTTAGCTCGTGCCGTGCAGCTTTATCTGCCATTCTTTTAAAGTTGGCCCGGCATAATTTTTCATCCAGGAGAAGGGTTGGGGAAGTAATTTGATCAAGATAGGACATGGTAATATTTAAAAGAGTTAGTTTTTCTGCTTTTTGAATTGGATTGGCCAGATTCAAATTTTACTGAAAGTAGAAAAGCAGAAGCTATAATCAAAAAATACTTCTGAAATCAGCCCCAGACTTCGCTTTTGCCAGAAATTTAATTGTTTTCAAACTTGAGGGTCTTTTTTGATTTTTCTCGGTTAAAAATTGCCTGCTGAATTGAAATTTAAAGCGGATATCTTTTGGATTGCTTTCATTTCCAGCCTTTGTAGCCGGGTTTATTTTATTAATTTTGTCAGCTAAAATAAAAAGCAGAATTCCGCCTCACCGGCAAATAATTGCACAGCACATCTTCATGGAAGCAAAGAAAATCAGGAGTACTTTTATCGAGTTTTTCCAGTCCAAACAGCATCAGTTTGTCCCTTCTTCACCGATCGTGGTTAAAAATGATCCTACATTGATGTTTACCAATGCAGGGATGAATCAGTTCAAGGATGCTTTTTTGGGAAATGAAATAGCCAAATATCCAAGAGTTGCCAACAGTCAGAAATGCCTACGGGTAAGTGGTAAACATAATGATTTGGAAGAAGTGGGAGTAGACACTTATCACCACACCATGTTTGAGATGTTGGGCAATTGGTCCTTCGGAGATTACTTCAAAAAAGAAGCAATCGAATGGGCTTGGGAATTACTTACAGAGGTATATGGATTGTCTAAAGATTTGTTATATGTATCTGTATTTGAAGGTGATAAAGAGGATAATCTCGAAATGGATCGAGAGGCTTTTGACCTTTGGAAATCCATCGTTCCCGAAGATCGAATTATCATGGGATCCAAAAAGGATAACTTTTGGGAAATGGGAGATACGGGACCTTGCGGTCCCTGTTCTGAAATCCATGTAGACTTGAGATCTGAGACGGATCGCATGGCGATTCCCGGTAGAGAATTAGTCAATAAGGATCATCCTCAAGTGATTGAAATCTGGAATCTGGTATTTATGCAATTTAACCGCGTGGCGGATGGAAGTTTAAAGCCACTTCCGGCTACTCATGTGGATACTGGGATGGGATTTGAGCGATTGGTCCGTGCCGTACAACACAAAGCGTCCAATTATGACACCGACCTGTTTGGCCCATACATCAGTGAACTAGAAAAGAAATCCGGTAAAAAATATGGTGAAAATGAGCAAACTGATATTGCCTTTCGGGTAATAGTGGATCACATCCGGGCGATCAGTTTTACTATTGCAGATGGTCAGATTCCTTCTAATAATAAAGCAGGCTACGTGATCAGACGGATTCTTAGAAGAGCTGTGCGCTATGGATATACCTTCCTAGGCTTTAATGAGCCCTTTTTGTATGAATTAACGCCACTGATAGCTTCTAAATTCGGAGATATATTTCCGGAAGTACGCCAGCAACAGGAATTCATTTCCAAAGTGATTCTCGAAGAAGAGACTTCCTTTCTTAGAACATTGGCCAACGGTCTAAAAATACTGGATCAGATCAAATCCGAACTTAAATCAAAGGGTGAAACCATAATTCCGGGTAAAACGGCCTTTGAATTGTATGATACCTTTGGTTTCCCATTCGATTTGACTTCTTTGATTGCCCGCGAGAGTGGGCTTTCTGTCGATGAAAAGGGTTTCACTGCTGAGATGGAAATTCAAAAAAGCCGTTCCCGTGCTGCATCGGAATCCGAAACAGGAGACTGGATGATCGTCCGCGAAGATGAAGGGGTTGAGTTTATCGGATACGACTTTTTACAGACTGAAGCGCATATTGTGAAGTATCGGATGATTTCTGATAAAAAAGGTGACCGCTATCAGGTCGTCTTGGATAAGACTCCATTCTATGCAGAGAGTGGTGGACAGGTGGGTGATACGGGCTGGTTGATTTCAGATACAGAAAAGATCCGAGTAATCGACACCAAAAAGGAAAATGATTTGATTGTTCACTTTGTGAATAAGCTGCCTGAGCATCCAGAAAGCAAATTCTCTGCGGAAGTCGATCAGGAAAGACGATTGCTCACGATGAATAACCACACGGCAACACACCTGCTTCAGTCGGCACTTAAAGAAGTACTTGGAGACCATATTGAGCAGCGCGGGTCTTTGGTGAATGATCAATTGCTACGATTTGATTTTTCGCACTTTGGAAAAATGACTGAGGAAGAAATCCGAAAAGTGGAAGAGATCGTCAATGCAAAAATCAGAGCAAATATCCCTTTGCTTGAACAGCGGAATGTACCGATTGAGGAAGCTAAAGCACAGGGCGCTACCGCGCTATTTGGAGAGAAATACGGAGATTTTGTCCGCGTGATCACCTTTGACCCGAAGTATTCGGTTGAACTTTGCGGCGGAACGCACGTTCCCTCCACGAGTCAGATAGGATTGCTGAAGATCACTTCCGAAGGATCTATCTCGGCAGGAGTAAGAAGAATTGAAGCTATTACTTCCTCGGCAGCCGAATCTTATCTTCGCGAGCAAGAAAATTTGCTCAAAGAAATTCAGGACATGCTCAAGAATCCAAAAGATATCATTAAGGCCGTCGAAGCCTTGCTTGAGGAGCGGAATGCATTAAAAAAGGAAATTGAAACACTTCATTTGGAAAAGACCTCAGCTGTCAAATCAGATCTTTTGAATCAGTTCGTGAAGGCAGATGAAATGAATGTGTTGATAGCAAAGGTAAAATTGCCTTCTGCGGATTCGCTGAAAAAATTAGCGTACGAACTCAAAAATGAAGTGGAGAATGCATTTGTGGTGTTGGCAGCAGAAATTGAAGAGAAGCCGCAGATCACAGTGATTATTGATGAGGCTTTGGTCACAGCAAAAAATCTGAATGCGGGGCAAATCGTAAGAGACCTTGCCAAAGCGATCCAGGGTGGGGGAGGCGGACAGCCATTCTTTGCAACAGCTGGGGGCAAGGACCTCAGCGGATTGGATCAAGTGCTGGCGAAGGCCAAAGAAATGTTCATAAAGTAAAAATTAGAAAACGACCTGCGAATGTTAAGCGAAGAATTGAAGAATAAATATCAGTTGGTGATCGGTCTAGAGGTGCATGCTCAGCTCTTGACAGAAAGCAAAATGTATGCAGCGGACTCAACAGAGTATGGAAATTTGCCTAACACTCAGATTTCGGTCATTACCTTGGGACATCCAGGCACACTTCCGAAAGTGAACAAGAAGGCAATTGAATTTGCAGTAAAAATGGGTCTGGCCTGTAATTCAGAAATTACCAGGCATAATATTTTTGCCAGAAAAAATTATTTCTATCCAGATCTACCCAAAGGATATCAGATCACCCAGGATAAAGGCCCGATCTGTGTCGGAGGAACGGTACCGATCACCTTGGCCGATGGATCAAAGAAAGAAGTTCAGCTGAATCGGATACATTTAGAAGAAGATGCTGGAAAATCCATGCACCTCGCTGGAGAGACAGATACGCTCGTAGACTTTAATCGGGCAGGAACGCCATTGATCGAGATTGTATCCGAACCGGATATGAGAAGTCCTGAGGAGGCTTACGCCTTTCTAGCAGAGATCAAAAAGCTTGTCAAATATTTGGATGTTTGCGATGCGAATATGGAGGAAGGTTCGCTTCGATGCGATGCAAACGTCTCAGTAATGCTTCGAGGTGCGAGTGAATTCGGAAAGAAGGTGGAAGTTAAAAATATGAACTCCTTCCGAAATGTATTTCGGGCTATTGAGCACGAACACGAGCGTCTGATTCACCTGATAGAGGCAGGATCGCCCATCGTTTCAGAGACAAGAACTTTTGATGCGACCACTGGAACAACGACCAGTATGCGAACCAAGGAAGATCTGAATGATTACCGATATTTTCCTGAACCAGATTTAAGTCCTGTAGAAATCTCAGAAGAATGGTTGAACTCCATCCGAAAGACCATGCCAGAGCTTCCCAGAGAGCTCCATTCTAAGTTTGTATCCGAATATGGTTTGCCGGAATATGACGCGAGCGTCCTGACTGATGCCAAAGAAATTGCCCTTTGGTTTAACCAGCTTTGCACTAAGACCAAAAATTACAAAGCCGCTTCCAACTGGATGATGGGACCTGTAAAATCCTATCTAAACGAGTTGACCTTACACATCGATGAGTTCCCGATCAGCACATCTTCGTTGGCAGATTTGATTGCGCTTATTGATGAAGGTAAAGTAAACTTTTCTGTTGCCTCTCAGAAAATTTACCCGGAGTTGCTTAAGTCTTCAGACGAGTCGCCACTTCAAATAGCTCAGCGCTTGAATTTGATTCAAGAGTCAGACGAAACTTCATTAAAGCCGATCGTAGAAAGTGTGATAGCAGAAAATCAGGCTAAAGCAGAAGAATACAGATCAGGAAAAAAAGGCTTAATGGGCATGTTTATGGGTCAGGTTATGAAAAAATCTCAAGGAAAAGCTGATCCAAAAGTAGCGACCAAACTATTGTTAGAATTACTAGATAATTAATCCATGAAGAAATATATGTACACAATCTTGTTGCTGTCCGCTTTAGGTTTAGGCTCTTGTGAAAGCGAGGATAAAACAGACGGCCAGGTTACTTTAACCGGTAAAGTCCAAAATGCCCCTGAAGGATACGTCGTTCTTTCTCAGTTTACAGAAGCACGTCCCAAAGTACTCGATACCCTGGAAGTAAATGCCGAAGGTGAGTTCTCCTACGATATTGAGGTTGACACACCTACTTTCTACGATCTCAATCTTTTCGGTAACAAATCTGTAAGACTCGCATTGTTTGACGAGAATGTTCATGTGGAATATGACTTCGGCAAGGAAGGTAGCTTGGTCATCGAGGGTTCCAAGGATACTCAGGAGATGCAGAAAGTGGAAGCTCTGATGGATACTTATCAAAAGCAAGTCAATAAATTGAACGAAGCCTACTATGAGGCGATGAGTTCCAATGATTCAGAGGCTATTAAGCAGATCCAGGTACAGGCCATGCAACTGGAAAGTAACCAAGCCAATGCAGTCAAGGAAACCATTAATAGTATGGGGAACAGCTTTGCGGCATTAGCTGCGGTAGGATTATTAAATCCTAAAAATGAATTTCAATTCCTCGACAGTCTAGTGAGTGAGTTGAATGAAAACTATCCGGATACCAAAATGGTCATTCAGATGAAGCAACAGCTGGATGAGATGCGAGCGCTCTCTATGGGACAAATCGCACCAGACTTTGAACTGCCTAATCCGGAAGGAGAGCTGGTTAAATTGTCAGATCTCCGAGGCAACTATCTTTTGATCGATTTTTGGGCGGCCTGGTGCAAACCTTGCCGGGAAGAAAATCCAAACGTGGTTCGTCTTTATGAAAAATACAAGGATCAAGGATTCGATATACTTGGGGTATCCCTTGACCGAACTAAAGAAGCTTGGGTAGATGCAATTGAGCAGGACAACTTGAAATGGACTCAAGTTTCGGATTTACAATATTTTAATTCCAAGGCAGCTGTATTGTATCAAATAGAGGCGATTCCGGCTACTTACCTCTTAGATCCTGAAGGTAAAATCATCGGCAAAGATCTTCGGGGACCAAGTTTAGAAAGTAAACTGGCTGAAATTTTTGAGAAATAAGTCCAGCCGACAGCCTGCAATGAAAAAGCCTTTCGATAAACCGAAAGGCTTTTTTGCTTTTAATTCAAATCGAAAAAAAGAAGGAGGAAAAAATACCAAACGTTCCTTCCTTTAAAAATCGTGTTCTTTGAAAAAAGAATAGTAAAAGTTGTTTATCACCCAGAACAAATCTACTGAAATAATTTAAAAGAAAAACAACCCTATACTAATTCTTTTTAAACTTAATATAATCTTAACAAATATAAATTGCACTTAACCAAGAATTTAAAATTATTCTTAGTTTACTTCATTTCGCAATTTTATCGTAACTGGCGATGACTCCCCGTACCATAGCCGAACTGAATCCCTGGTGCTCCATTTCATTGAGACCGACAATCGTGCATCCTTTTGGTGTTGTCACTTTATCTATGGCTGCCTCGGGATGCAGATTTCGTTGAATCATCAACTCCGCGGCACCTTTCACAGTTTGATTGACAATTTTGCTAGCGGTAATTGCGTCAAATCCAATTTGGATGCCACCCTGAATCATAGCACGCATAAAACGCAAAACATAAGCGATGCCACAGGCCCCAAGTACTGTGGCTGCTTCCATCAAATCTTCCTCAATAGGAATCGTAAATCCAATCGAATTGAATAGCGATGCGACGAGTTCTACTTGTTCCTGATTAGCATTTTGGCTACAGATGCAAGTGATTGATTCCTGTATTTCTGCCGCTATATTGGGCATTGCCCGAAAGGTGACAGTCGTAGGGATCAGGATCTGGAACATTTCTGAAAGAGTGACTCCGGTGGCCAGAGAGACTAGCAATTGCTTGGAAGGGTCAATTCCTGGAAGAATTTCTCTTAGGATGGGCTCTATATTATATGGTTTGACACCAAGGATGATTATGTCTGAGCCTTTTATAGCTTGCAAGTTGTCTGTCAATGTAAGTACTCCTTTTTCCTGGAAACCGGATAGACTGCTAACATTTCTTTTGGTCAGGGTCAAATTTCCAGGATTAAATCCTGGGATTGTCAATAACCCATTTGCAATCGAAGTACCAAGATTACCGCAGCCTATAATTGTGATTTTTACATTTGTAATCATAGAAAATATAATTTTTAAGCATTATAGCTTGCTAAAGGTAAACAAAATGGGCCTTTCATTAAGGAATGAATAATTTTTATTGGATTTTTTGAAATCAGAATTAGAATTGAAATGACGCTCTTATCTGAAGTCTGGAATAAGAGGATAGGATTTTTTCTGTACTTGTAAGCTTTGGTTGAAATTCCAAATAAGGTGAAATAAGCAAGGCATTATCCTAGTCTGAAAACCTTAGTGATTTGATAGGAACTTAAAGGAAGTCTATCAGAGCATGGCGATTGATTTCCACCCATTTTTTAGCTTTGGTACTTTAGATAGACGGATATTTAAAGTTTGATTGAAATTGAATTTTGAATAGGGAGATTCATTTTTATTTTTTGCTATCATTTTTGCCTTCCTGAAGGCAATATTGAAGGCAAAAACTCATTAAAATCTTATCTTCGCACCCAAAGAAAAAATTTTTGATGCCCAAACTTATCCGAATTACTACAGTCCCGATTTCACTGAAATTACTTTTGGCAGGACAAATGAAATTCATGAAAGAGAATGGGTGGGAAGTGGTAATGGTAAGTGCCGATGGGGTAGAGGTGAAGCAAGTGATACGGAATGAGGGGGTACGGCATGAGGTTATCCCTTTTACCAGACAGATCACCCCATTTCAGGATTTGATTTGTATTTGGAAATTAATACGCCTTTTTAAAAGAGAAAAGCCTGATATAGTCCATACCCACACGCCTAAAGCTGGACTTTTGGGTATGATTGCGGCCAAACTAAGCGGACAAAAGATCAGAATCCACACCATAGCTGGCATACCGTACATGGTAGCTGAGGGGAGAAAAAAGGGCTTATTGGAAAAAGTGGAAAAGCGGACTTATGATTTTGCCACGGAGGTTTGGCCTAATTCGCTTGGCTTAAAGTCCTTCGTACTTGCTCAAGGTCTCTGCCCGGAGTCTAAGCTAAGGATGATCGGAAAAGGCTCTTCAAATGGTGTAGATCTCAATAAATTTAACAGGAATGCCCTGAAAGAAAATCACCTGGTTGCAGCCACTATGCGCATACTTCCGGGAGAAAATGATTTCATCATATTGGCAGTAGGCAGATTGGTGAAGGATAAGGGGATCCAGGAATTGGTAGAAGCATTTCTGGAAAGCAAAATTGTGGACAGGTCCAAACTGGTGATTTTGGGGAGTTTTGAGCAGGATTTAGATCCGCTTTCCCCAGAACTCATGTCAATTATCGAGTCTAACCCTCGAATAGTTCAGATTAATTGGTCTGATCACGTGGCTCATTATATGGCCCTTTCAGATTTATTAGTACACGCTTCCCATCGGGAGGGATTTCCAAATGTTCTTTTGGAAGCAGGTGCCATGCAATTACCTATAATTTGTTCGGATATTATCGGAAATCGGGATATTATTACACAGCAAAAAACCGGTTTGATTTTTCCACCAAAAGATAAAGCAGTGTTGAAAGAGGCGATGGAATTTGCATTTGTAAAACGGGAAAAAATGGCCGAAATGGCAGAAAGACTTTATGCTGAAATAGTGGAGAATTACGATCGATCTATCATTCACAATGAGCTCCTTTCAAATTACAACCGATTATTACAATCAGTTGAAAATAAATAAGTAACGATTTTATTTTTAAACAGTACAGAAGTTTATGAAGTATCTGGTAACAGGGACTGCAGGTTTTATAGGTTTTCATGTAGTTAGGCAATTGCTGGATCGGGGGGATCAGGTGCTCGGCTTGGATGTAATCAATTCGTATTACGACGTGAATCTGAAATACGATCGATTGGCTCATATGGGAATCTCAAAAGCCAAAATTTCCAAAGGGGTAATTGTTCAATCTGAAATTCATCAAGATTACCGTTTTGTACAACTCGACCTTGCGGAAAAATCTCCATTAATGGATCTTTTCGAAAGTGAGCAGTTTGATGTGGTGATTCATCTTGCAGCTCAGGCTGGCGTGAGGCATTCGCTTTCCCATCCTGAAGTATATATAGAAAGTAACATTTCCGCCTTTTTAAATATTTTAGAAGGCTGTCGTTTTTATCCGGTAAAGCATTTGGTATATGCATCTTCCAGTTCGGTGTATGGTTCCAATGAGAAAATGCCTTTTTCGACATCAGATTCGGTAGACCATCCGATCAGTTTGTATGCCGCTTCCAAAAAAGCCAATGAACTTATGGCCCATACCTATAGCCATTTGTTCAATATTCCTACCACGGGACTTCGCTTTTTCACCGTTTATGGGCCTTGGGGAAGACCTGATATGGCATTGTTTTTATTTACCGAAGCCATTTTGGAAGGCAAGCCAATCCAGGTTTTCAATCATGGTAAAATGAAAAGGGATTTCACTTATGTGGATGATATTGTGACAGGGATTCTCAAAGTAGCGGACCGTCCAGCTTCGGCTAATCCGGAGTTTGACCAACAAAATCCAGATCCGGGTAGCTCCAAGTCCCCTTATAAGATCTACAATATTGGCAATTCAGAACCGGTGATGTTATTGGATTACATTCATGCAGTAGAGATGGGGTTGGGCAAATCCGCAATCATGGAAATGCTCCCGCTCCAGCCTGGAGATGTTCCGGCTTCCCATGCCGATGTGACTGATTTAGTCAGAGACACCGGTTATAAACCTGCTACCAAAATGGAAGAAGGAGTAAGAAAATTCACCGAGTGGTACCTCGATTACTATAAAAAATAATATGTCAAAATCCATCCTAATCACTGGCGGAGCTGGTTTTATCGGCAGCCATGTGGTCAAACTTTTCGTCAGCAACTATCCTGATTATCAGATAATCAATCTTGATGCATTGACTTATGCCGG
>CAZFSC010000107.1:0-11522 GCA_964521585.1 uncultured Limnohabitans sp. | reverse complement strand
ACTAATTGGATAAAATATTTTAAACTTTTAATCACAAATCAAAAAGCAGATCACGAAAAGTGAATTTCTGTCCGAAGGACGGGTCTGAGTCAATCAATATTAAAAAATGAGATTGCGAGCAAACACAAGAGAACGTTGAGTGAGTTTGTGAGGTCAAAGAACCGGCATATCGCTCATGACAAGGATGGCAAGCTAGTCTTTATGGCCGAATCCAAAGCTTGGCTGCAAATGGTTCAGGACAATTATCCGGAGATTGAGTTTCACTTTACTTCGGAGTTTTAATAATGGAAAAACCTTCAGATTTGTGTTTCTGAAGGTTTTTTTGTGTTGTTGCTTTTGAAACGACTCTGTGTTCAGCTTTTCATTTTCCTTATCCGATACTTAGCCGTTTTCTTTGACGTATTAAAAACCCATCATACTAAAATTGATGATATCAATAACTTCAATTCACAAATTGAATTCCGATTAAATCTAATTCAGTGAAAATTTAAGAAGCTGGGGATCCGCTGAGTCAACAAAGCCAACTAGAATATCATCTGTGATATCGACAGCTAATTTTGAAATTGGTTTATCTAGTGAAATAATCTTCTTTGGCTTTCCATTCCAATCATAAACCATTACCAATTCGCTCTCTCTTGAATCCTGAAGCGTATTCGACTTGCCTGAAAAAAGGATATAAATAAAGTTCTCTGAAACGGCAACATCAAGACAACCAAATTTATTCCCTTCCTTCATTACGGCACTTATAACGTTGCCTGTGGTGCCTTGAAAATCAGGAGCCCAATGATGGATTTGATTTATGAGTTTGAGTTCATTGCTCTCATTCATCGCAAGAATATCAAATGAAAATGCAAAAAGGGTTGTAGAAACAAATTTATTTTGATGTGGGTGTTTAAGGAGTTTTCCTTGATAAGCCATCGCAAGAGTTTGATAGTTTATATTTTGTTCATTTTCATTTTTGGGAAAACCTATCGTTGATTCCACAGCTTCGTTTGTACCCGATTTTTGAGTCGCATATCTCCCTTCAAAAAGCCCTGTACCTACGAAATTAGACGAATCCACCTGAGCCACTAGTTGGAAATTGCTGTCCATATAATCAGAAATGCTTAAACAAGGCGGGTTCTCATTATTTAGGATATCATCAAGTAGATAAGTGTGAATTTTGAATCTTTGTCTGTCATATAAACTTATTTGTCCTTGATCCGAATCAAGCCAATTTAATCTCACAGGGAAAGTTACTTCGCAGGGGCCTTCACCTTCTTTCGCAAATCTTGATATTAGCCTGTCTTCATTAATGTCAATTACCTTGAAGTGATATTCTGAATCTCTATCTCCGATAAATAGAGAAGAATTAAATAAATACAGGTTTGTCGCTTTATTTATTGCGTTCGATCCGTTTTCTAAAATTTCTGATTTAAGTTTTTCAGTAGTGGAAAACCCATAAAGATTTTCTAGGTCATTCTTTTGATTATTGCAAGATAAAGACGACCATATTAGAGAGAAATAAAGGGTTTTTTTAAGGCAATTTTTGGTTGTTGAGTTCATATAGTTGAATTGGTATTAAATCAAAGGGATAAAAAAGAAGACATTCTTAACCACAAGAAAGTCTTCATTGAAATTTAACCTATACAAGGTGAGGCGACACTATAAAAGATATGTGTTTTGGTTCCTTGAATTACTCTTTGACACTCAGGTTCATCTTCATCACTACAAGTAATGCATGGAGTTTCTTCTTGAGCATTACTTTTCTCGGTAAATAACGCGGTTGTTTAGCAAAATACACATAAGGTAATTGCTACGAATTTTAACTTTTTAATGATTTTTTAAAATTTAAGTTTGAAAATTGATTTTGATTTGGGAGGGCCTAGAATTTCCCGTTTTTGATCCATGGCCATAAAGATCACTAATAATATAGTACCCGCAAAAAAAAAAAACAAACTAAAAGCAAATATTTTTTAAAAATAAATAGTTCACATTAAAAATATCTCTTCAAACTCAAATCGCTGCCCACTAAATAATCCCTTATCACTGAGTTTTAGATCAGGAATCACCAGTAAGGCCATAAAGCTTAACGTCATAAATGGAGAATTCAAAGTTGAACCCATTTCCTTGGCCATTCGATCAATCCGCGTATAAGCTCCAGCTACCTCATATCCGTCGGAAGCAGACATAATACCACCCACAGGAAGAGGTAATACTTCTTCTTTTTCTCCGAAGACAGCAGAGATTCCTCCTTTGACTTGTATCAATAAGTTGACAGCTCGACAGATAGATTCATCATCCACCCCTACTGCAATAATGTTGTGCGAATCATGCCCTACCGAAGAAGCTATCGCCCCAGCTTTCAAACCGAAGTTTTTGATAAATGCCACAGCAGGGGGAGCATCTTCGTAGCGATTGACCACAGTGATTTTCAGGATGTCCTTTTCCAGATTGGATTCTGCAAAGCCATCGCGAAGTATGATTTCTCCTGCTATCTCAGGAGTGATCAACTGTCCATCAAGTGCTTCAATGACTCTTACCTTTTTCCCGGAAGCAGGGATTTGAAAGTCTTCTGGCTTTTTGAGGGAAGTATGGAAATTATTGATGACTTCATTTTTAATGCTTGGAATCAGCGTCTTTCCGTTTTCAGCTACTTTTTGTCCTTGTATATAAGTGGCGAGCACTTCAAATTTCTCCAAGTCCTTCACCAGGATAAAATCTGCTGGGTCTCCGGCTCTGAGTTGCCCTACATGCAATGAGTAATGTTCGATAGGATTGATACAGGCCGCCCGAAGTACATCAAAAACGTCTTTCCCTTTGGCGATTGCACGTGCAGCTAATTCATTGATATGAGAAATGGCCAAATTATCCGGATGCTTGTCATCTGAACAAAACATGATCATCTCTGGATAATCATCGATCAAGTCGATGAGGGCTTCAAAGTTTTTGGCTGCGGATCCTTCTCTGATCGAAATTTTCATTCCGAGTTTTATTTTCCCCAAAGCCTCCTCGTAGGTAAAGCATTCATGGTCCGTACTCGGTCCTGCTTTTACATATTTTTCTGCCAATTCTCCCTTTAGTCCAGGAGCATGCCCATCGATTGGCTTTCCATATTTTTGGGAAATCCTGATTTTTTCCATCACCACCGGATCATGATTCACTGTTCCCGGCCAGTTCATCATCTCAGCTAAATAGTGGATTTCCGTCCTACTCATCAACCGCTCTATATCTTCCACATTTATTTCTCCACCAGCAGTCTCAAAAGGCGTGGCAGGCACGCAGGAGGGAGCACCAAAATAGAATTTGAATGGAACTTGTCTGCCGTTTTCGATCATGTAATCCACGCCTTCCATTCCACAGACGTTGGCGATTTCATGAGGATCGGACACAGTGGCCACGGTTCCGTGTACCACCGCCAATCGGGCAAATTCCGAAGGGACCAACATGGATGATTCCACGTGCACATGCGCATCAATAAATCCCGGCATCAAAAACGGAAGGGAGGATTCTCCTTCGATTTCTTCGATTTGCAGGATTTTTTCATCCTTTATAGTCAGGGCGGCAGGATATATTCTTCGGTTTGGAATATCTACCAAATTGGCTTTGATGATCATGTTTAGATTGGCTTGGGTTATGGCATGAACCAGGTATGCGAAGGCTTTTGTCCATGACCTGTCAAGATCGATTTAGATTAAAACTACTATATTTGCGCAGGAAATAAAAAGCAGCAGATTGCTGGGATTTAGATGAGCAAAATCGTCATCGCTATCGATGGATATTCAGGTTGTGGTAAAAGCTCCACCGCAAAAGCGGTAGCAAAAGAACTGGGGTACACTTATATTGACTCAGGAGCGATGTACAGGGCAGCGACTCTTCATTTTTTAAATCAAAAATTATCGCCTTCAGTTCCTGAAGATGTCAGCAAAGGCTTAAGTACGCTGAAAATCTCCTTTGAAAAAAATCCGGTTTCCGGTAATCAGGAGACTTATTTGAACGGAATCAATGTGGAGGACGAGATCCGTAGTATGCGTGTTTCCCAAAAAGTAAGTGAAATCGCCACCGTTGCAGAAATCCGAAGAGAACTTGTTTCGCAGCAGCAGCGTTTGGGGAGGGAAAAAGGAGTCGTAATGGATGGGAGAGATATCGGCTCGGTGGTCTTCCCCGATGCCGAACTGAAGATATTCATGACGGCTGACCTGGAGACCAGAGCTAAACGGAGGCAACTTGAACTGGCTCTCAGTGGAGCTCCTGTCGAACTGGAAGCCATTCAGGATAATCTGGCCAGCAGGGATACCATCGATTCCTCTCGGGAAGAAAGTCCCTTAATTAAAACAAATGACGCCATCGAATTGGATACAAGCCGGATATCATTTGAAGATCAAGTCAGACAGGTAATCAGACATGCAAAGCGCATCATTGAAAAGTAACAAGCTTATGGAGATAACGATAGATAAAAATTCAGGCTACTGTTTCGGAGTAGAATTTGCCATTAAGATGGCAGAGGATGAAATGGAACAAACAGATCAGCTGTATTGCCTGGGGGATATCGTACACAATGATATGGAGGTCCGACGATTGAATCAGAAAGGCCTAGTGGTAATTGATCGTGAGCAATTGAGTCAGCTGAGGGATTGTAAGGTACTCATCCGTGCCCATGGAGAGCCGCCTGAAACCTATCGAACAGCCATAGAAAATAATATTGAACTGATTGATGCTTCTTGCCCGGTTGTGCTGAAACTTCAGCACCGAGTCAAAAATGCATTTGATAAAATGGAGCGTGAAGAAGGACAGATTGTGATTTACGGGAAAAAGGGCCATGCCGAGGTCATCGGTCTGACTGGTCAGACCCTGGAAAAGGCGATCGTAGTCATGGAGGAATCAGATTTGGACAAAATCGATTTTAATCGACCGGTGACGCTTTTCAGTCAGACCACCAAAAGTACCAAGGGCTTTTATGCCATTTCAAAAAAAATCGAAGAACGAATCCAAGCCGCCAAAGGGCAGCTGACTGAGTTGGATTACAATTCCAATGATTCGATTTGCCGGCAAGTTTCAAACAGAGAACCACAATTAACGCGTTTTGCTTCAGATAATGATGTAATTCTGTTTGTCTCCGGAAAGAAGAGTTCCAATGGAAAAGCGCTTTATCAGGTGTGTTTAAGTCAGAATCCCCGAAGTTATTTCATTGAAAACGAAACAGAGTTGGATCGAGACTGGTTTTCACCGGAAGATAAAGTTGGGATCTGTGGTGCAACCTCCACCCCGATGTGGTTGATGGAGCAAGTCAAAGCCCATTTGGAATCACTTTCTGAAAATGCGGTAACCGTTTAATAATGAGGAAGCTTGGGCTGGTATCCATGGTGTCAGGCAAAAGTTCTGAGATTAAAATTCAATTACCCGCAAAATAAAAAGGTTATTTATTAGATTTGAGGCGTTTTTCAAAGGCTCATAGTTAAAAACAGATATGTCTAAAATAGTGAAGCTTAAGAAAGGTTTTGACATTAACCTAGTAGGAACGGCAAAGCAAGAGCTTTCTGATTTCGCTACAGCTCAAACTTTCGCAATTAAGCCAACGGATTTTGTAGGGTTTCAGCGCCCCAAAGTCCTTGTCAAAGAAGGTGATACGGTGAAAGCCGGAACCCCCATTCTGATTGACAAAGCCATGGACCAGGTAGTCTATGCATCACCAGTCTCAGGTGAAGTCGTCGAAATCAAAAGAGGTGACAGACGAAAACTTCTAGAAATCAAGATTCTTGCTGACAAATCCATGACTTTCGAGAATTCCGGAAAAATAAATCTGGAATCAATAGACCGAGAGACACTGGTCGCAAAGCTTGCAGGAAGCGGGGTATGGCCTAATATCATCCAAAGACCATTTGGCGTGGTAGCTAATCCAGCCGACACCCCGAAATCCATCTTTATTTCTGGATTCGATACTCATCCACTAGCACCGGATTATGGGTTTACACTGCAGGGTCAGGAAAAATATTTCCAGGAAGGAATTCTTGCGCTTGTAAAACTAACCTCCGGTAAAGTTCATCTCAATGTAGATGGTTCGAAGCCGGTACCTGAAGTGTTTGCAGGTATTAAGGGAGTTCAGATCAATAAGTTTTCCGGTCCTCACCCGGCTGGAAACGTTGGAATTCAGATCCATCATCTCGATCCGATCAATAAAGGAGAAATCGCCTGGACTATCAACCCGGTAGGGGTAGTGCAGATTGGCAAGTTTATCTCAGAGGGTATTTATGACACCTCCAAAATCATAGCAATCACAGGCTCTGAGATCACCAAGCCTTCCTATGTGAAAACTTTCAGTGGAGCTTGTGTTTCTACCTTTGTCAAGGGGAATCTAAACTCGGGTCATATCAGAGTAATTTCGGGTAATGTGCTTACGGGAGAAAAGATCCACATGGAAGGTTACTTGGGTTTTTACCACAACCAAATCACAGTGATCCCTGAAGGAGATTACTATGAGTTCTTAGGCTGGGCAAAACCTACTACAGAAAAATTGAGCTATCATCGAGCCTTGGGATTGTTTTCGTTTTTAAATCCAAACAAAAAGTATGTGTTGGATACCAACGAACGTGGCGAAGAGCGTGCCTTTGTTCAGACCGGTGTGTTTGAATCAGTGACTCCGATGGATATCCTGCCGGTTTATCTGATCAAAGCCATCATGGCAGAGGATTTTGATGAAATGGAGGAATTGGGGATTTATGAGGTGATAGAGGAAGATTTGGCACTTTGTGAGTTTGTGGATGTGTCCAAGCATCCGGTGCAGGAGTTGGTAAGAAAAGGTTTAGAATTAATCCAATACAGTTAATCCATATGAAGTTTCTAAGAGATTTAATGGACAAGCAAAGACCTCTTTTTGAAAAGGGAGGCAAGCTTGAAAATTTCTATTATGCATTTGAGGCGGGGGAAACATTCCTTTTCAGCCCAAATCACACCACTGGAATCAAAGGTGCCCAAGTGAAGGACGCCATTGATTTGAAGCGAATGATGATCACGGTAGTTGTGGCCTTGATTCCATGTTTGCTTTTCGGAATTTACAATACGGGCCATCAGCATTTGTTGGCTACTGGAGGCACTACAGGTCTTTGGGATAATTTTGGAGACAAACTGACGGTAGGTCTGACTTTGGTCTTACCACTGGTCATTGTATCCTATGCTGCAGGAGGATTGGTTGAAGCCACTTTTGCGGTGATCCGAAAACATCCGATCAATGAAGGTTTCTTGGTGACGGGTATGTTGATTCCTTTGATTGTACCGGCTACCACACCACTTTGGCAAGTTGCTTTGGCTACTGTTTTTGCAGTAGTGATAGCGAAAGAAGTTTTCGGCGGTACCGGGATGAACATTTTGAACGTAGCCATGACAGCTCGGGCTTTCTTGTATTTTGCCTATCCCGCACAGATATCAGGAGATCAGGTTTGGACTTACTTAGGTGACAAGGCTGCTGTGGATGGTTTCTCAGGAGCTACCGCTTTAGCCGTGGCTTACAATGCTGGAGTAGAAGGTGTTCCGGTAACGGAAGCCCTTTCCACCCATAATGGAGTTTTGGGGGCGAATATTTTCAGTTTCTGGAACATGTTTATGGGATGGATTCCTGGCTCAGTCGGTGAGACTTCCACCTTGATGGCACTTATTGGTGCATTGATCCTTATCGGTACGGGGGTGGCAAGCTGGAAAATTATTTTTTCAGGTTTTGCAGGAGCATATATCATGGCTTTTGTAATGAATTTACTTGCGGTCAATCAGTACATGGCTATGCCTCCAGAGTACCATTGGGTAATGGGTGGTTTGGCTTTCGGTATTGTCTTTATGGCTACAGATCCTGTATCAGCATCACAGACAGAGACAGGAAAATGGATTTATGGGTTTCTGATTGGGGCCTTGACCGTGATTATCCGGGTCACAAATCCAGCTTATCCGGAAGGGATCATGCTTGCAGTTCTATTCATGAACGTCTTTGCTCCATTGATCGATTATTATGTAGTTAAAGCTAACAAAACAAGGAGGTTACAACGTGCAACAGTCTAATACTTACGTCATCACATTTTCCGTCATTTTGACGGTAGTTTTGGGGCTTCTCCTTTCTGGTACCGCTCAGCTTTTGGGGCCTAGACAAAAAGAAGCGATTGCATTGGATCAAAAGAAACAGATCTTGGGTGCTGTAATCCCAGGTGAGCAAATTGACGCAATGTCCCCTGAAGAGGTAAAAGCATTCTATGCAAACCGAATCGCTTCCACTGTGGTCGATGCAAATGGTAATGTGATTGAAGGGACTTCTGCTGAGGCAGTGGATGTAGCCAAAAATTATAAAAAGCCGGTTGATCAGCGATATTTCCCCGTCTATATCTTCCATGAAGAAGGGGATAGTACCAAAGTTAATTCTTACATATTCCCACTTTACGGTGCCGGTCTATGGGATGCAATTTGGGGTTATTTGGCCTTGGATACGGACATGAATACGGTAGCGGGGATTACTTTGGCCCATGCTGGAGAGACTCCAGGACTTGGTGCCAGGATCACTGAACCGGGCGTACAGGAAAGATTTGAAGGGAAAAAGATTTTCGATGAGTCTGGCAAATTGGTCGCTATTGAAATGCAAAAGGGCGAAGGAAAAGATTATTCATCCAATCCTCACCAGGTGGACGGCATGTCAGGGGCTACTATTACTGCGCTCGGTGTGAACAATATGCTTAAGAATTATCTAAGCTATTATCAGTCATATATCGAAAGCAAAAAGTCTTCCTCAGCTGTGGCGGCTTTATAATCAAAAAATCAACTCAAGAAAAAATCAAATATGAGTGCTGAAACTAAAGAAAAAGCGGTTGAACAAAAGCCATCAGAGGCTTTATTTTCGAAGCGTAGAAAGAAACTTGTATCAGATCCACTGATTGATGACAACCCGATTACCATTCAAGTGTTGGGGATTTGTTCGGCATTGGCGGTGACTACTCAGATGAAGCCAACTTTGGTAATGGCTATATCGGTAATCTTCGTGGTGGTCATGTCAAATTTGACCATCTCATTGATGCGGAATACCATTCCGAGCCGTGTGAGAATCATCGTACAGTTGGCAGTAGTAGCGACTTTGGTGACATTGGTCAGTGAGGTTTTGAAAGCGTTTGCATACGATATGTATAAGGAGCTTTCCGTATTCGTAGGCTTGATTATTACCAATTGTATTGTGATGGGTAGATTAGAGGCGTTTGCTTTGGGAAATAAACCTTACGATTCCATTTTGGATGGATTTGGCTCTGCGCTTGGTTACTCCTGGATTATTTTAACTGTCGCATTTTTCAGAGAACTATGGGGCTCAGGGGCAGTTTTTGGTATTCCGGTTTTTGAATATGTTTCAGGAATTTTTGGTCCTGACTTCAAACTGGCTACCAATGGATTGATGGTATCTCCAGTCGGAGCCTTTATCATCCTCGGATTAATCATCTGGGTCCAGCGTACGAAGACAGGTTATGTTGAACACCAATAAGCAGTAATAGAAATGGATTTATTTAATTTAGGTATTCGGTCGATCTTTATCGACAACATGATTTTTGCTTACTTCTTGGGAATGTGTTCTTTCCTGGCGGTATCTAAGAAGGTAAGTACGGCAATCGGGTTGGGAGCAGCTGTCATCTTCGTATTGACGGTGACCGTACCGGTCAACTGGCTTTTGAATGAGTTTGTACTGAAAGAAGGCGCATTGTCCTGGGTCAATGGAGAATTGGCTTCAGTCGATTTGACTTTCCTGAGATTCATCATGTTCATTGCCATCATCGCTGCGATGGTTCAGCTGGTTGAGATGGTCGTTGAAAAATTTGCCCCCGCGCTTTATGGTGCTTTGGGTATTTTCCTTCCTTTGATTGCGGTAAACTGTGCGATTCTTGGAGGGTCTTTATTTATGGCCCAGCGTGATTATACCTTGGCAGAGTCAACGGTATATGGATTTGGATCAGGAACAGGCTTCTGTCTTGCGATTGTGGCATTGGCAGCTATCCGTGAAAAGCTGAAATATTCTCACGTACCTAATGGCTTGAAAGGACTCGGAATCACCATGCTTTTGACCGGATTGATGGGATTGGCATTTATGTCCTTCATGGGTATAGATTTATAAATTTCCCTTGTCGGAATTAAAGAGGCTCTGGATTTATTTTCAGAGCCTTTTATTTTTCCGGTCCGATTTATTAATTGCCTTTGCGTAACTTTTGGAACACAAAACCTAAAAACCTTACTATGAAAAAGTATCTTATTCTCTTTGCTTTTATCTTAAGTCACTCCATGCTTTTCGGCCAATCCGGTGAATGGATTCCGCTGTTCAATGGCAAAAATCTTGACGGCTGGAAAATCTCCGAAAACCCCGACTCTTTCCAGGTAGTGGATGGGGTCCTAAAGGTGGCAGGTCCGAGAGGGCATGCATTCTATATGGGTGAAGTCGGAAATCATGATTTTAAAAATTTTGAATTAATGGTGGAATTAAAAACTATGCCCAAAGCCAATTCCGGAATATTTATCCATACCGAATATCAGGAAAACGGCTGGCCTAATCAGGGTTATGAGATTCAGGTCAACCAAAGCCATAGTGACTGGCGAAAGACTGGTTCTGTCTATTCCTTTCAGGATGTAAAAGAAACATATGTGCAAGACGGAGAATGGTACACCCAGCATATTATAGTTAAGGATGATGAGATTACGGTCAAAGTCAATGGAAAGACCATCAATGAATACGATGAATCCGAAGTCCGAAGTGGAGATCTGGGTTCTAAAAAATTGAGCTCAGGCACAATAGCCCTTCAGGCACATGACCCGGAAAGTGTCATCTATTATAGAAGTGTTAAAATCAAGATTCTCGATTAGTTAAAGAACATAATAAAAGAATCGCCTGGCGCTCTGTCAGGCGATTTTTTGAACCCCAAATTCCATGACATTTACCTACCGTAGAATCATTTCGTATTTCCTGAGAGGACTTCTATTTCTTATTCCTTTGACAGTCACAGGCTATGTGATTTACGCCATTTTTATTTTTTTGGATAACCTGATTCCTGTCCCGATTCCCGGTATTGGGATTTTGATGGTACTGGGTCTGATTACCTTTGTAGGGTATTTGGCCAGCTTGTTTTTTGCTAAGCCGATTTTTGATTGGTTTGAGCGTGGAGTATTCAAGATCCCTTTAGTCAATCTGATCTATACCAGCATCAAGGATTTGATGGGAGCTTTTGTGGGAGACAAGAAGAAGTTCAGCTCACCTGTCATTGTGCAAATCAATGAAACCCTGTCAAGGTTTGGATTTATCACCCAAGAGGATCTTTCAATGGTGGGAGAACCTGACTTGGTGGCGGTTTATTTCCCGCATAGTTACAATGTATCCGGGAATGTTTTTTTGGTGCCCAAAGAAAAAGTCAAGCCCTTGACCGGAGTGAAAAGCTCAGATGTAATGAAATTTATGGTTTCCGGAGGGGTTTCTAATTTGGGGTAATGTTATTGTTGATACCTCACAAAAGCAATCCAATCTCCATCAGGAGACCAGGAATGTACATTGA
>CAZFSC010000106.1:4471-11590 GCA_964521585.1 uncultured Limnohabitans sp. | reverse complement strand
CCGACAAAAATGAGCAGATTATTTTCCTTTACGCTACAGATGTAAACAAGCAGGATGGATTTATCCAGTCGGCGAACAAAAAGGATTACGATGTCCTGGTGATGGATTCACCGATTGACAGTCACTTCATCCAGAATCTGGAGAGCAAGCTGGAGAAAACCCAACTCAAGCGAGTGGATGCGGATGTGGCTGAGAAACTCATTCAGAAAGAAGATTCCTTTGCCAATCTCCTTACAGAGGAGCAGAGCAAAGCCGTTAAAGAAGTTTTTGAAAAGGCGATCGATAATAAAACTTACACCGTCGAGGTAGAAGGCCTCAACCCAGAGGAAATGCCGGTGACGATCACGATGGAGGAGTTTATGCGCAGGATGAAGGAAATGGCGCAGACTGGCGGAGGCATGGGCTTCTATGGTTCCCTGCCGGATGCCTATAAAGTAGCGGTCAATGGAAACCATCCGATGGTGGATAAAATCCTAAAAGCAGAAAGCGAAGAAGAAAAGACCAAGCTGGCTAAGCAAGCTTTCGATTTGGCATTGCTCGCACAAGGTCTGCTGACTGGTAAGGAGCTGACTGCCTTTGTCAAGCGAAGTGTGGAGATGCTGTAATTGAAATCAACCCTTTGAGTTGTCATCTCGAAGGAGGAACGACTGAGAGATCTCCTCGAGGGTTTTAATTCAATTTATACTAAACCTTCGAGGTCTGAAAAGAGACCTCAAAGGTTATCCAAAAATCCCCGACGGAATCGGGGATTTTTTCATTCCCCACCCCCAAACTAGGCTATTCCAAGAATTGGGTTATTTTTGTCTATGCTTTCCAAAAAAACCAAGTACGCCCTGCATGCCCTCACTTATCTCGGCAAACATAAAGATGAAGGAACGGTCCTGATCCATGATATCGCTGAAGAGCACGGCATCTCCCATAAATTTTTAGAAAATATCCTTCTGGAACTTAAGAAGGCCGGCATGCTCGGTAGTAAAAAAGGTAAGGGCGGTGGCTATTACCTGATTAAAGAACCACAGGAAATCCCTTTGTCGAAGGTGATCAGACTACTGGATGGCCCGATCGCTCTTTTGCCTTGTGTCAGCTTAAATTACTATGAACCTTGCGTGGAATGTAAGTCGGAGGCAGACTGCGGAATCAATAAAGTTATGATCCAGGTGCGGGATGAGACTCTTAAAATCCTTGAAAACAAGACTCTCAAGGATATTCTCGAAAAAAATTAAATTTTTTTCCACATAAAGTCTATAAAATAAATAGGGTTTGTATACTTTTGAAATTCAATCTCGTATCCAACCGTATGTTTTTAGATCAGATTTTCAAAAAGCCATTTGCTGCCAAGCCTGGAAAGGATAGCAATCTCAAGAGCTTGCTTAAGTCCATTTCCTGGAGGATTGTTGGCACGATTGACACCATTATTATTTCTTTTTTTATCACCGGTCAACTGAAAATGGCTCTTTCCATTGGTTCGGTAGAGGTAATTTCTAAAGTGATTCTTTATTATTTCCATGAACGCGCCTGGGAACTGGTGCCAAAAGTAAAAACTGATGAATCCAAGAAAGAATATGCTTGAACTGGCTGAGCGACTGGAAAAATTAGAAGCAAGGGAAGGGTTGGCTTTACTGGCTTCGATTTTTCCTGGTCAGGTGACTTTCTCAACTTCATTGGGTCAGGAGGACCAGGTGATCACCCAAATGATTGCCGCTCAGAATCTTCCTGTCCAAATCTTTTCCTTGGATACAGGAAGGCTTTTTCCTGAGACTTTGGACTTACTGGCCCGGACAGATGCCAAATATAAAATTAAGATAAAGGTTTATTACCCCGAAAGAGCCTCGGTTGAAAATCTGGTTGAGAGCAATGGAATCAATGGATTTTACGATTCTGTCGAAAACAGAAAATCTTGCTGTTTTGTCAGAAAAGTAGAACCGCTCAAGCGGGCTTTGGCAGGAAATGAAATCTGGGTGACTGGGCTCCGTGCAGAGCAAAGTGCAAATCGAACCACGATGAAGCGGATCGAATGGGATGAAGGAAATCAAATCTGGAAATACAATCCCCTGCTTGATTGGTCATACGATCAGATGATGCAATACATTGATCTTAATAGAATTCCTTATAATCCGCTACACGACAAGGGCTTTATCAGCATCGGTTGTGCTCCCTGTACCAGGGCCATCTCCCCGGGTGAGGATGCCCGGGCGGGTCGCTGGTGGTGGGAAGAATCGAAAAAGGAGTGCGGACTGCATTCAAAGAATTGAAAAATTAAAAGATTGAAAAATTTGAAAATAACAATGTCTCGAGATTTCAAAGTTTGAATCCAGAACCTTGAATATCGACCACTTCTTAAATCAAATATCATAAATCAGAAATATGTCAAACCTATTCACACCTAATCCCAAAGAAGCAGAATCGATCCACATCCTTCGGGAGGTGGCGGCGCAGTTTGAGCGTCCGGTTTTACTGTTTTCAGGCGGGAAAGATTCGATCACGCTGGTTCGATTGGCTCAGAAAGCCTTCTATCCGGCCAAAATTCCATTTCCGCTTTTGCATGTGGACACAGGTCATAATTTCCCTGAGACCATCGCTTTTCGGGACAAACTGGTAGCCGAACTTGGGCTCGAGCTTATCGTCCGAAATGTGCAGGATTCCATTGATCAGGGAAAGGTTCGCGAAGAAAAAGGTCGCTATGCCAGTAGAAACACGCTGCAAACAACTACACTTTTGGATGCCATCGAAGAATTCAAATTCGATGCCTGTATCGGCGGAGCAAGAAGAGATGAAGAAAAAGCTCGGGCAAAAGAACGGGTGTTTTCAGTAAGGGATGATTTTGGTCAATGGGATGAAAAAAATCAACGACCCGAGTTATTCGACATGCTCAATGGTAAGATCCATCTCGGACAAAATGTGCGGGTATTTCCGATTTCCAACTGGACTGAACTCGATGTGTGGGAATACATCAAAACCGAAAATATAGAGATTCCAAGTATCTATTTTGCCCACAAAAGGGAAGTTTTCTTCCGGGACGGGATGATCTGGACTGCCAATGAGCATGTTTACAGAGAGCAAACTGAGTTGGTTCAGGAGAAAATGGTCCGCTTCAGGACCGTCGGAGATATGACCTGTACCGCTGCAGTGCTTTCTGAGGCTGTCACTCTAGAAGATGTGGTTGCAGAAATCCGGAAATCTACCCTCTCAGAGCGTGGCGCCCGCATAGACGACAAGCGCTCTGAAGCAGCAATGGAGACTAGGAAGAAAGTGGGATATTTCTGATTTAAGAAATACGATTTAAGATTTACCAATTTGGCCGTGGACTGAGGTCCGACGACCGTTGACAAGAAATTAGAGAATGGACATCCAAGGAAGAAAATTAATCAAAATCGCGACCGCAGGTTCGGTCGATGACGGCAAGAGCACCTTGATCGGGCGATTGCTTTACGATACCAATTCGCTGACGACTGATAAAATCGAAGCGATTGAGCGAAGCAGCAAACAGCGGGGATATGATTACCTGGACTTTTCACTGGCGACCGATGGCTTGGTAGCGGAGCGGGAGCAGGGGATTACCATTGATGTGGCCCATATTTATTTCAATACCGACAAAACCAATTTTATCGTCGCCGATACGCCGGGTCATGTGGAATATACCCGTAACATGGTAACCGGGGCTTCGACTTCTCAGGTGGCGATTATTTTGATTGATGCCCGTAAAGGAGTCATTGAGCAAACATACAGACATTTCTTTATCGCCAATCTGCTCCGGATTTCCCATGTCGTGGTCGCAATCAATAAGATGGATTTGGTTGGTTATGATGAGGAAGTGTTTTTGAAAATCAAGGGAGATTTTGATGCGCTGGTTGCCAAAAGTGATTTCAGTGAAGATCAGATTACTGTCATCCCGGTGTCTGCATTGAAAGGGGAAAACATTGCGAGAAATTCGGAGGAAATGCCTTGGTATGTAGGGAATACACTTTTGGACCATCTGGAGGTCTTGGAGCCTTCGGACTTGCAGGAGAATTCTGTTGCCCGATTTCCTGTCCAATACGTTACCCGACCCAAAACAGAGGCTTTTCATGACTTCCGTGGCTTTTCAGGAAAGCTTTATGGCAGCAGTTTGAAAGTTGGGGATAGTGTGACGGTATTGCCCTCCGGGAATGAAACCAAAATCAAAAGCATCCATTTTTTTGATCAGGAATATACAGAAGCTGCGCCCGGAAGTTCCATTACGATCACCTTGGAAGACGAGGTAGATCTAAGCCGTGGGGATATGCTGGTAAAAAGCGGATCTGTCCCTCAGAGTGAAAAGCAAATCACGGCAACGGTCTGTCAGGTCAATTCGAAGTCACTGAAAGTTGGGAATAAGTACATCCTGCAACATGGGGTGAACCGGGTTTTGGCTAAAGTGGATCAGATTGAATCCCGGATCCATACTGATTTCTCCGGAGTGGAAGAAGTGGAGCAATTGAAACTGAATGATATCGGCAGGGTAAATTTTCGGCTCAGTAAAGCCATTCACTCGGATTCTTATCGTTCCAACAAATCCAATGGTTCCTTTATTCTAATCGATGAGGCGAGTTATGATACGGTGGGAGTCGGTTTTATCGATTGAAAATCAGAAACCTGAATTCAGAAGTCTGAAAAATTTATTTTGAAAATTCATTATCCAGTCCACAAAAGGTGGACTTTATCTCAACCTATTAACCTACTTTCCCGATAGGGAAAATTAACCTATTGAAACTATGCAAAGCTTTCGAACTGAACTTGAAAACCCGATTGTAGAACGGGATATTCTCGAACTGGAGCGAAAAATCGCCCTATTCAAAGAAGGGAAAATCGATGAAGAGAAATTTCGGAGTCTTCGTCTGGCCCGTGGGGTGTATGGACAGCGACAGCAGGGAGTACAAATGATCCGGATCAAGCTTCCCTACGGTCGGGTAAATTCGGCTCAGTTGCGAAGAATTTGTAAGGTTTCAGAGGAATATTCCATCGGTCGACTGCATATCACGACCAGACAGGATATACAGATTCATTACGTCAGTCTGGATCGGACTCCGGAGCTTTGGGCGGAGCTGGAGCGGGATGATGTCACGCTTCGGGAGGCCTGCGGCAATACGGTCAGGAATGTAACGGCTTCTGAATTGGCGGGAATCGATCCGAATGAACCTTTTGACGTGACGCCCTATGCCGATGCGACCTATCGTTATTTTCTGAGAAATCCAGTCTGTCAAGAAATGGGGCGGAAATTCAAAATGTCCTTTTCTTCTTCAGAGGAGGATAATGCGCTTAGCTATCTCCATGATCTGGGTTTTATACCCAAAATACAGGATGGAGTTAAAGGTTTTAAAGTGCTTTTGGGCGGAGGCTTGGGTTCTCAGCCCCGGCATGCCGATTTGGTATATGAGTTTTTGGAAGCTGATCAAATTATACCTTTCATCGAAGCGGTACTCCGTATTTTCGACCGGCATGGAGAGCGGGCACGGAGGAATAAGGCCAGAATGAAATTCCTGGTGAAAGATTTAGGCTTAGAAGCTTTTTTGGAATTGGTGGAAGCTGAAAAAACAGCCTTACCTTTTCAAAGCTATCCTATTGATACCGAAGAATATGAAGCGAATAAGTCCTTGCCTGATCCTGGAACTCCTTCTTTGGATCAGGAGTTAGGATTGGATTTTGAACTTTGGAAACAAACCAATGTGCTTGCCCAAAAGCAGAATGGCTATGTAGCCATCGGCGTCAAAGTTCATTTAGGTGATTTCTACCTGGCTCAGGCAAGAGCATTGGCTGACTTGGTGGAGCAATTCGCAAACAATGAAATTCGATTTACGCTAAGGCAAAATTTGTTGATCAGAGACGTCAAAGAAGAGTTGGTGCCTTATTTTTTTCAGGAATTAAAAAAGATCGGACTGGCCGATCGAGGCTATAACTCACTCGGTGATATTACCGCATGCCCTGGTACTGATACTTGTAATCTGGGAATTGCGAGCTCAACCGGGATCGCAGCCGAACTTGAAAAGCTCATTCTGGCGGAATACCCTCAGTATCTGAAAAATCAGGATCTCGTGATTAAAATTTCCGGTTGCATGAACGCCTGTGGACAGCATAATATGGCACATATTGGTTTTCAGGGAATGTCAATGAAAGCCGGCAAAACCGTCATTCCGGCACTTCAGGTTTTATTGGGAGGAGGAAACCTTGGCAATGGCAATGGAAGATTTGCCGATAAAGTGACCAAAATTCCCAGCAAAAGAGGCCCGCAGGCCTTAAGGCTTTTGTTGGATGATTTTGAGAAAAATTCCGACGGGCTGGATTTTCTCAGCTATTATGATAAGCAAGGGCAGATGTATTTCTACGATTTGCTGAAGGAGTTGGGAGACTCATCCACGGTTCAGGAATCTGAATTTGTGGACTGGGGACATGAGGAAGCCTACAAAGTAGCAGTGGGAGTAGGTGAATGTGCCGGCGTGGTAATCGATCTGGTGGCCACCTTGCTTTTGGAGGCTTTGGAAAAACTGGAACTTGGACAGGAAGCTTTGGCAGCCGGACGCTGGTCAGATAGTATTTACCATCATTATGCAGGATTGATCAATTCTGCAAAAGCTATTCTATTAAGTGAAGATATCAGTACCAATAGCTATGCTAATATCATCGCACAATTTGATGAAGCATTTGTCGCCAGTGGAAAGATTAAACTGGATGGGACTTTCGCAGAGAAGGTCTATCAGATCAACCAAAATGAGCCTTCAGAATCATTTGCAAATACATATGCCAAGCAGGCTTTTGAGATCTATGAATTATTGAAAAACTACCGGGAAGAGGAGGTCAGCGCATGAGAAATTTGATTCATCCTAAAGTTACCTTGGTCGGAGCGGGACCGGGAGATCCTGAGTTGATCACCCTCAAAGGAGTTTTGGCATTGAATAAGGCAGATGTCGTGCTTTATGATGCGTTGATAGATCCTGTTTTGTTAAAGCATGCACCTCAGTCAGCGATAAAAATATTCGTGGGAAAACGGGTAGGAAAACATTCAAGGCCGCAGGAAGATACCAATCAGCTTTGCGTCAGTCTGGCCAAAAAACATGGACATGTAGTCCGTTTGAAAGGAGGGGATCCTTTTGTCTTCGGTCGTGGAGC
>CAZFSC010000106.1:0-4371 GCA_964521585.1 uncultured Limnohabitans sp. | reverse complement strand
ATTTCAACTATTTCTCAGAAAGCGAAACAGAACCAGGTTCAAGCTCCGGCGATTATTATTATCGGGGAAGTAGTCCGGGAGAGTTTGAAGTTGGCTGATATTTATCGGGAAGTGATTCAGCGGGAAATACATCTCCGATGAAATTAGCCTTCGCCGAGATATGCTTCGCGAAATATGGCTGCGCCGAAATTGACTTCGCTTCGCTCCGTGAAATATAGCTTTTCTAAAATGGGGTTACTGCGCATTTTGAGGCATTTCATAAAAATGGTTCTTCCGGAGGAGGGATATCTTCCTATATAGCTGCGAAGCTATCCTATTTCGCCCGACGAAGGAGGGCGTATTTCTATAGTATTTCCACTAAATATATTATTTACCAATATGAATCATTTATATCCAATTTTTCTAAAAGTTCATCAGCTCAATGTGCTCTTGGTGGGAGGGGGATTTGTAGGAACTGAAAAACTTGAATTTCTGCTCAAATCAAGTCCGAAAGCACAAGTGACGGCTGTTTCTCTTGAATTCAATAAAGACTTCCTTTCGCTTGCTAGCCAGTTTGAAAATGTCACTTTAATTGAGGACCAATACCATGAAAAGTACCTTGGGGGAAAGCATATCGTAATCGCTGCAACCAATGATAAAGCAGTGAACAGGCTGATTCATGATGAATCCAAAGAGCGCTTTCTTTTGGTGAATGTTGCCGATACACCGGAGCTTTGTGATTTTTATCTCGGGGGAATCGTGACCAAAGGAAATCTCAAAATTGCTATTAGTACCAACGGGAAATCGCCTACCGCTGCCAAGCGAATCCGACAACTTTTGGAAGAGGTATTACCGGTAGAATTGGACGACCTGCTGGAGAATCTAAATGCTTATCGAGCTACCTTAAAAGGAGACTTTGAATATAAAGTCAAAGCGATGAATGAAGCGACCAAAGAGCTGGTTGAAAGTAAAAGTCTGAAATGAAACAAGGTTACTACCTGCTAGCATTTTTGTCTTCAATTAATTTCAACAGACTTTTTTTTAAATAGTCCTAAGGGCCATCGTGTGGATCCCCAGTCCAATCTTTTTTATCCAATTTCAGGACCGGTCATTTCACAAATTCTCAAAGAGAATAGAACTCTGCCAATGGCAAACCCAAGTTCAATGATCTTCTTTGTTTTCTTCTCTAAAAAAGCAGCTACTAATTTCAAAAAAAAGTGAATTTTTTTTGAAAATTCTAAATAGGCCAAACAGAATATTATTTTGTTTATCCGCGGTGTTCCTGAATTCCTTAATTTGACACTAAATACATTTTACATGATTGAAAATCCAATTAAGTGAATTTAGAATTTTTTATAAAGGCTGATTGAAGCCAGATAGGGCACTTTTTATAAGTTTGATTTGATGTCTTCCTAAAGAATAAAGTGATAATAAAATGAAAAATAAATTTTTTTGATGAAGATAAGTGTGAAATAATATTCAGTAAATAGTATAAATTTCAAAATAAAATCAATCAACAACCTTATGAAAAATTACCAACGCCTAATGCTATTCCCTGCGCTGCTGGGATTAGCTGTGTCCTGTGCGGAGATTACCGAAGATGAGCCGGTTTTATCTGCAAATGTCGCTGATGCACTTCAGCAATATTTTGTGCCAGGCCAGTTACTGATCAAGCTGAAGACGGTCAGTTTTAATTCCAGGATTTCGGGAGATATTCTTGCAGCGATTGAAGGATCAATTGTGGAAGAGATCAAGACTGGAGCAATGGAAATGGCCAATGCGAGAAAAAGTGGGCCGAGTGGAGATTTAATTTTAGTAGAATCCAAGCTGGGTACGCTTGCAGCAATTGAGCGGTTGAAATCTCTACCTGAAGTTGAGTACGCTGAGCCAAACTGGATTTATCAGCATTTTGCCACCTCCAATGATCCGTATTTTACGGGCGGTCAACTTTGGGGCATGTCTGCTGGGGGAAATCAATTTGGCAGTCAGGCTGCATCTGCCTGGGCAGCAAATAAATTAGGAAGCAATTCGGTCTATGTCGGAATTATAGATGAAGGCTACATGTATGAGCATGAGGATTTGATTGCCAACGCCGGAGTAAATCCTGGGGAAATCGCCGGAAATGGAGTAGACGATGATGGAAATGGGCTGGTAGATGATGTCTACGGTTGGGACTTCGATGGAAATAACAGCACTTTATTCGATGGAACCGGTGACGATCATGGAACCCACGTAGCAGGTACAATCGGAGCAGCAGGTGGAAATGGTATCGGTGTAGCTGGAGTTGTGTGGAACGTCAAAATGCTAGGAGCTAAGTTTTTGGGCTCAAGAGGTGGGACAACCTCAAATGCGATCAAAGCGGTGGATTATTTCACGGACCTTAAGCAGAGACATGGAATTAATATCATTGCCACCAATAACTCTTGGGGTGGTGGAGGATATTCTCAAGCATTGAAGGACGCCATCGACCGTGCCGATGCTGCAGGGATTTTGTTTATCGCTGCCGCGGGAAATTCCGGAACAGATAATGATGCGACAGCCAGCTATCCTTCTGGCTATGCCAGTTCTAATATTATCGCTGTGGCTTCAATCACCAGCAGCGGAGGTCTCTCCAGCTTCTCCCAATATGGTGCTACTACAGTGGATATCGGCGCACCAGGCTCAGGGATTTGGTCTACGGTTCCCAAAGCCTCAGGAAAGGGTAAAAACGCCACTATTGGTTCAGGCTATGCGAGTTACAATGGAACTTCCATGGCGACTCCTCACGTGACTGGTGCTGCAGCGCTTTATGCTTCTTTAAATCCTGGAGCTACTGCGACTCAGATCAAAGCAGCCATCATGAATTCTGCAACTGCTACACCGTCTCTGACTGGTAAAACGGTGACTGGAGGTAGATTAAACGTATCAGGATTTTAATTAAAACACACATACTTACTTATCTTAAAAGAGTCTCCTGGTGAGACTCTTTTTTTGGATACCTGTGGAAAGTGAACCAGCTTCAGCGATTTTTAATTGAGGCAATCGGCCCTTTTTAGGAATTTCAGTTCCGGTCTGCAGATATCTAATTTTTTATTTCCCCCAGTTCCCCTATTTTTGGGCTTTCTTAAAAAAATCGCTTTCCTTATATATACCTATGGCATATTTATTCACTTCAGAGTCTGTTTCTGAAGGGCATCCGGATAAAATCGCAGATCAAATTTCTGACGCATTGATTGACAACTTTTTGGCTTTTGATCCCAATTCCAAAGTAGCATGTGAGACCCTAGTGACGACTGGCCAGGTATTTCTTGCAGGTGAAGTCAAATCTGACATTTACCTTGACGTACAGAAGATCGCCCGGGATGTGATCAACCGGATCGGCTACACCAAAAGTGAGTACATGTTTGAAGGGAATTCCTGTGGGGTTCTATCTGCGATTCATGAGCAGTCTGCCGACATCAATCAAGGAGTTGATCGCGCCAATCCGGAAGAGCAAGGTGCCGGAGATCAAGGAATGATGTTTGGATATGCTACCAATGAAACGGAAAATTTCATGCCTCTGGCCTTGGATCTTTCTCATTTGATTTTGCGGGAGTTGGCGGCATTGAGAAGAGAGAATAAAGAGATTACCTACCTGAGACCGGACTCCAAAGCACAGGTGACCATCGAATACAGTGATGACAATGTACCTCAGCGAATCGAGGCGATTGTAGTCTCTACCCAGCATGACGATTTTGATGAAGAGGAATCGATGTTGGCTAAGATTAAGTCGGATATCATTTCCATCTTGATACCGAGAGTGAAAGCACAACTAAAGCCGGAACTCCAGAAGCTTTTTACCGAGGATATCAATTACCATATCAATCCAACAGGAAAATTTGTGATCGGTGGACCTCACGGAGATACCGGTCTGACTGGTAGAAAAATCATCGTGGATACCTATGGAGGAAAGGGTGCGCATGGTGGAGGTGCTTTCTCTGGGAAAGATCCCTCAAAAGTAGATCGATCAGCTGCCTATGCAACTCGTCACATCGCCAAAAATATGGTCGCTGCAGGAATTGCTGACGAAATGCTAGTACAGGTTTCTTATGCCATCGGAGTAGCTGCACCAATGGGTATTTATGTGAATACCTATGGGACGGCAAAAGTGGGAATGAATGATGGTGAAATTGCCAAGAAGATCGAGCAACTCTTCGATATGCGACCGTATGCGATCGAACAGCGACTGAAACTCAGAAATCCAATCTATGAAGAGACCGCTGCTTACGGCCATATGGGAAGACAAAATGAAGTGGTTACCAAAACTTTCTATTCCCCTTACCGCGATGAAATCGTACTGGACGTGGAACTCTTCACTTGGGAAAAACTAGATTATGTCGATCGAATCAAATCGGCATTTGGAATCTAAAAACA
>CAZFSC010000105.1:0-11926 GCA_964521585.1 uncultured Limnohabitans sp. | reverse complement strand
TTGATTGACAACAGACCTTCGGCGATTACGGCCAGCAGTATTGCAGATGCCTTACGCCAGATTCCTGCGGATGAGATTAAGGCGGTGGAAGTGATTACTTCTCCTTCGGCGAGATTCGATGCAGAAGGTACTTCCGGTGTGATCAACATTGTGACCAAGAAAAACAACTTCCAAGGGATGACCTTGAATGTCAATAGTGGGTTTGGCTTGAGAGGCTCCAATCTGAGCCTGAACGGAGCTGCGCGTAAAGGAAAACTTGGATTTTCACTTGGCGGGTTCGGTAGGGCAGGCTACAATATCAACGGTAGATTTGAAAACGAGCAACTGATCACCAATCCAGACAATTCGATTTCAAGAATTATTCAATCTGCAGATACTGAGCGGAGAGATTTGTTTGGGAGATATAATTTCGGGGTGGACTATGAGATCGATAAATTCAACTTTTTGACCGGTTCGGTGAATTTTGGTATCCGAAATTCGAATAGTAACCAAAATGATTTTCTGACGCAAAATTTTCTTAACGGGTCGCTTTTGAGAACGGCACTTCGGGAAACAGATGTGACAGACGAATCCAATTCGATCGATGTGAGTGTCAACTATACCAAGACCTTCGAAAAGAAAGGGAAAGAAGTGAGTTTTCTGACACTCTATAGCAGAAATAACCGTGAGAACTCCTTTGTGAATTCGCTTTTCGCAGATGATTTACAAACCATCGATTCCCGGTTGAAAAATGATAACCCTAGCCGGAATGAAGAATTTACAGCACAGTTGGACTTTGTCAATCCCATCGGTGAGGACGGAAATCAGATTCTGGAGTACGGAGCCAAAAACATCCTGAGAAAGGCATATTCCGATTTTGCCTATTTCCAGGCAGAAGGTGCCAACGGAGAATACGTTGAAAACCAGAACCCGAATTTCAGCAATGAATTCAGCTATGATCAGAATGTGACGGCCGCTTATGCCTCTTATACCTTTAACCTGTTGAAGAATTATACTTTGAAAACAGGGATGCGGTACGAATACACGACCATCACCGCAGATTTCAAAACAGAAACCACTGTGAGCATCCCTTCTTATGGAACATTCGTGCCCAGTATCAATGCCAGCCGTAAATTGAAAAATGGAAACCTGATCAAAGCAGCTTATAACAGAAGGATTTCAAGACCTTCACTCAGGTTTTTGAACCCGAATATCGAGGCTTCCAATCCACTTCAGATTTCTCAGGGTAATCCTACCTTGGATCCTGAATTGACCGATAATTACGAATTGGGATACAGTACTTTCATCAAAGGGACCGTGTTGAATTTCACTTCCTTCTATCGAAATACTACTGGATCCATCCAGGCCGTACGGACTGTGCAGGATGATGGGGTGATCTTCACTACGTTTGAAAATATCGGTCGTGAGCAGGCGATTGGAGGAAGTGTATTCTTCAATATCAATGCGAGCAATAAACTCTCATTCAACGGTGGATTTGACACCTATTATGCCATGCTGGACAACGGGATTGAAGACCCTGCATTGGCTGCGCAAAATCAAGGATTCGTCATCAGCGGGAGAATGTTTGGAAATTACACCCTTCCGAAAAACTGGCAGATCCAGCTCTTTAGCTTTGCCAGAGGCAGAAGAGTAGAACTTCAGGGAACTTCCGGTGGATTTGCTGTGTATGGATTGAGCTTGAACAAGCAATTTGCCGAGAAGCGAGGAAGTATTGGTTTTGGGGCTGAAAACTTCCTGGCAAAAGAGTTTGTTGTTCGAAATACTCTTCAGACTCCTACCATCATGCAAAACAGTTTGTCTGCGATGCAGAATATGAATTTCAAGGTGAATTTCAGCTACCGTATCGGGAAACTTGGTCTGGACCAGGGAAGACCTAAAAGAAGAAAATCTGTCAATAACGACGATTTGAAGGAAGGTGCACCTGCAGCCGGGGGAGAAATGAATCAGAATTAATGAATGGCGGGTTCTAAGCGATTAGAACCCGCTATTCTAAAAATAGTAACAGATAGATTGGGTAACAAAAAACCCGCACTCGTTTGAGAGGGCGGGCTTTTTTTATGTTTGGGCAAACTTATTTGTAAGTCACCTTTTTGATTGCATCGATGGTTCGCTTCACATTTGGAAGGGTAGCTTCGATATAGTTTGGAGAATAGCTCAATGGAATATCCATGGAATTGACACGGACGATAGGTGCGTCCAGGTAATCAAAAGCATATCGCTGAAAATGATATGTCAATTCGGAAGATATAGCTGCAATAGGATTAGCTTCTTCCACGATCACTGCACGGTTGGTTTTCTTGATGGATTCGATGCAGGTATCGTAATCAATTGGTCTCACGGTTCTGAGGTCGATCACTTCACATTCGATTCCTTCTTTGGCCATTTCTTCAGCAGCTTCCAAAGCGACTTTCATCATTTTCCCGAAGGAAATCAAGGTGACATGTTTTCCTTTTCGTTTGATGTCTGCCACTCCGATTGGAAGGAGGTATTCTTCCTCAGGTACTTCACCTTTGTCGCTATACATCAATTCTGACTCCATGAAAATCACCGGATCCGGATCCCGGATGGCGGCTTTCATCAAGCCTTTGGCGTCATAAGGATTGGAAGGGACAATTACTTTCAGTCCGGGTGTATTGGCAAACCAACTTTCAAAATTGGATGAGTGAGTAGCTCCAAGCTGGCCGGCGTTGCCGGTAGGTCCTCTGAAAACAATCGGCACGCTGTACGCTCCACCTGACATGGAATACATTTTGGCAGCAGAATTAATAATCTGATCAATAGCTACAAGCGAAAAGTTGAAGGTCATGAACTCGATGATGGGTTTCAATCCATTCATGGCTGCACCTACGCCCAGACCCGCAAAACCTAGCTCAGAAATCGGGGTGTCATAAACTCTGTCCGGACCAAATTCATCCAGCATCCCTTGAGACACTTTATAGGCTCCGTTGTATTCAGCTACCTCTTCTCCCATCAAAAAGACATTTGGGTCACGTCTCATTTCCTCGGACATTGCCTCTCTTAGGGCTTCTCGAAACTGTATTTCTCTCATTGGTTAATGACTAAAATTTAGCCCGTAAAAATAGAAAGGAATTGACCAAATGCAAAAATAAGCAGGTTTTAATCCCTAAGCGGTTAGCCTAGATAAACAGTTTTGACATTTACGAATTCCAGAATGCCATTTCGGCTTAATTCCCGTCCATAGCCTGATTTTTTCACCCCACCGAATGGGAGGTGTGGATTGGAAGCGGTCATGGAATTGATAAATACCGCACCTGTCTCGATTCTTTCGGCTATTTTCTCCGCTTTTTTCACATCGCCGCTCCACAAAGATCCGCCCAAACCAAACTCAGAATCATTGGCCAAATCAATTGCTTCTTCCGCATCTTTCACTTTAAACATCAGTGCTACCGGACCAAATAATTCCTCGGAATAGGCAGGAGCGTCTTTTGGGATGTCAGTCAAAATCGTGGGTTCAAAATGAGGGGAGTCCTTTTCTGGTTTTTTGCCGCCAACCCGAATTTTAGCTCCCTTGTCTACTGATTTTTTCACTTGCTCGTACAGATCTTTTGCCAAATCCGCCCTTGCCATACAGGCATAATCAGCATCCTCATCCATGGGTTCGCCTTTTTTTAATGATGCAAGGTGCTTTTCGAATTTTTCCAGGAATTGGTCGTAGACAGCCTCTTCAACAATAAAACGCTTGGCAGCAATGCAACTCTGTCCAAAATTGATCATTCGGGCCTTGACAGCAGTTTTGGCAGCTTCTTCCAGATTCGCATCTTTCAAAACGATGAAGGGGTCACTTCCCCCGAGTTCAAGAAGCGATTTTTTGATGTGTTTGCCGGCTTGGGAAGCTACGGCAGCGCCTGCTTTTTCACTTCCGGTCAATGTGACTGCTTTGATCCGCGGATCAGCAATCAGCTGGCTGACTGCATCGGAGTCAATCAAAAGACTTTGAAAGACACCCTCCGGAAAGCCGGCGTCATTGAAGACCTCCTCAATGGCAAGGGCACACCGCGGGACATTGGAAGCATGCTTGAGTATGCCTACGTTTCCGGCCATCAAAGTAGGAGCAGCAAATCTAAAAACTTGCCAAAATGGAAAATTCCAAGGCATTATGGCTAGAACCGCACCGATGGGCTGATGTTTGATTTTAGCTTTTCCGCCTTCCGGTAATTCGACAAGGATATCCGCCAGAAATTCTTCGGCTTCGGATGCGTAATAGTCGCAGACCCAGGCACATTTTTCGACTTCGGATGTGGATTCGCTGATGACCTTGCCCATTTCCTCGGAGATGATGCGGGCGTATTTTTCTTTTTGATCCCTGAGAATTTCAGCGGCTTTTTTCATCGTAACCGCCCTGTTTTCGAAGGTTGTTTCTTTCCAGGAATCGAAGGCAGAATCAGCGGAGGTCAAGGCTATCTCGATATCCTCCTGACTTGGGCTGGAATATTCTTCTAAAATTTTCCCGGTATAGGGATTGAATGAAGTGAAATGGCTCATTTTTCAATTGGTTTGCCTTCCTCTTTCCAGGCTGTTATTCCTCCGTCAAGCATGTAGACTTTTTTGAATCCTGCAGCTTTCATCAGAGCGCCTGCTTTGGCCGTTCGCTTTCCAGTTCGGCAGTATAGAAGGTAGGTTTTGTTTTTATTGAGATTCTCGATTTTCCCGGGAAAGCTTTCATCCAGAAAATCGATGTTTTGTGCATTTGCAAGATGACCTTCCTCCATCTCTTCAGAAGTTCTGACATCCAGCAGGATAGTTTTCTTCTTTTTTAACATTTTCTCAAAGGTCGCCGGTCTGACTACCACAGCTGAATCGGCATGCTGGGCAGATGCATCGTTGAATTGAAAAATCAATAATGCCAGAGCAAAGAAGAGAATTTTGGAAGTTTTCATGAGGAATGTGTTTGATGTGAAGATTTGCGATTCCATATTGAAATGAAAATTTAACAGCTTTCAGTTCAAATGTCCAGCAAGATCGCGCTCATATCTGATTCTCACAGTTACATTGATCACAAAACCCTTACCTATTTGCAGGATTGTGATGAGATCTGGCATGCCGGGGACATAGGTTCCATGGATGTCATGCAAGCTTTGCCGGCCGGCAAGGTCATCCGGGCAGTTTTTGGAAATATCGATGATGCCGAACTTCAGGAGCAATACCCTGAGCAGTTGATTTTCACCGTAGGTGGAGTCAAAGTACTGATGACTCATATTGGGGGAAAGCCTCCACGATATGCGAAAGGTGTCAAACAACTTATCCGTGAGATTCAGCCCCAACTTTTCATCTGTGGGCATTCCCACATTTGCAAAGTGGAATTTGATGCTGCTTTAGGATGTCTTTATATGAATCCCGGAGCTATAGGTCAACAGGGTTTTCATACGATGCGGACAATGTTGCTTTTCGAATTGGATGCCGGAAGGATAAATAATCTGCGGGTGGTGGAATTAGGCAAGCGGGGAAGGTGAAAATACCTTGGTTTAATATAAAGCCAACAGCAAAAATAAAATGTCAGGCCTCAGGATTAAAGGCAAAAAAAAAGCGATCAAAATGATCGCCTTAGAATTCGTATTTGAAATTCTTATTTTTCAAATGATTTCTTAAGTTCTTCAACGTCCACGTTTTTGATTACCGGCATAGCTCTCAATTGCTTGATTTTAAGCACACGTGTGGTCTGACTTTGTCTTTTTCTTTTTAATTTTCTCTTAAGCGTAGTAACTGCCATGGTCGTATGTTTTAAATGAGTTGTTTCGAAACGAAGGGCAAAAGTAAGTAAACATTTCTTTTCTGCCTAAAATAAATCCGGAATATATTCTTTCTCTCAGCCCTGAAAGCCCGTTTTTCCCATTTTTTGAATAAATTTGGCAGTTAATCACCAAAAATTCACCCATGCAAAAGCCAAGTCTTCCCAAAGGAACCCGAGATTTTGGGCCTATCCAAATGGCAAGAAGGAATTATATACTGGATCATATCCGCGAGACTTTTCAGCTTTTCGGCTACGAGCAGATCGAAACACCCGCGATGGAAAACCTGAGTACATTGACTGGGAAATACGGGGATGAAGGAGATCAATTGCTGTTTAAAATTCTCAATAGTGGTGATTATTTGAAAAATGTAACTGCAGAGGATTTGAATAACGGGGCATCGGCAACACTTTCTAAAGTTTCTGAAAAAGGATTGCGCTACGATCTGACCGTGCCTTTTGCCAGATTTGTTGTGATGAATCGCCACCTTTTGACTTTTCCTTTTAAGCGATTTCAGATCCAGCCGGTCTGGCGGGCAGATCGTCCACAAAAAGGTCGTTATCGTGAATTTTATCAGTGTGATGCGGATGTGGTGGGAACAGACAGTTTGCTTTGCGAAGCCGAAATAATTTTAATGATCCGAGCCGTTTTTGCGAAGCTTGGATTGACTGATTACCAAATCAAATTGAATAACAGAAAGATCCTTACCGGGATATCTGAGGTCATCGGAGCACATGGGCAGGAGGGCCCTCTTTGTGTAGCCATCGACAAGCTGGATAAAATCGGTTGGGAGAAGGTGCAGGAGGAATTGATATCAAAAGATTTTACAGTTGACTCGCTGAATAAATTGGCCCCGCTGATCTCACTCCAGGTGGACTTTGCAGGAAAAGTAGAGTTTTTGAAGGATTTCCTGTCAGAAAGCAAGGTAGGACTTCAAGGGGTAAGTGAACTGGAGGCTGTTACGAAGGTTCTTTCAAGCATGGGCGAAAATCTGGATTTTGTCGAGTTTGACCTAATGCTTGCACGGGGACTTTCTTATTACACCGGAGCCATATTTGAGGTCAAAGTAAACAAAACCGGCATAGGATCAGTAAGTGGAGGGGGTAGATATGACAACCTCACGGGCGTATTCGGATTGGATAATGTTCCAGGGGTAGGATTTTCTTTTGGTGTAGACCGTCTGTATGATGTGCTGGAAGAGTTGGATTTATTTCCTGAAGAGAGCATTCAGTCTACCAAAATTCTTTTGACTCATTTTGATAAAAAAGGATATGACTATGCATTATCTCTTTTGCAGCGGTTCAGAAAGGCCGGAATCAAAACCGAGCTGTATCCCGATCTCGCCAAGATTAAAAAGCAATTTGACTTCGCCACGAAAAAAGGAATCCCATTTGTAGGGATCTGTGGAGATAATGAAATTTCTGAAGGTGTGATTTCAGTTAAAAACCTGGAAAGCGGAGCGCAAGAAAGCCTTAAAATAGAAGAAGCATTTCTAAAACTTGTCTAATCCACTTGGTGAATAGCATTGACCGGGATGACCAAGCCGCCTTTGAGCGAAACAAATTCATTTCCAACAGCCCAAATAGTTGTCTCTACTTGATGAATGGCGGCATCGGCTGTTTCGAAAGTGATTTTGACTTTGGATTGCAAGAGGTTGCCCAAGGCCAATGCCCGGAGTAAATCGGCAGTTCTTTTCTTCTGCTCCTCCGGAGTTAGGAGTACTTCTTTCTTTGAAAATTGAAGATTGGAAATCTGCTCCTTGTCGATGATGTCTAGAGTTTTCATAAGTATCCTGTTTTATACTTTGAGAAACTTAGAATAATCTGTAAAGGTTACAAAAAATGTGTTTATAGCATTTATAAATAATGTTTATCCATATTTAATTTTAATAGTAAATCTATTATTGGAATTTAATTTGGATTGGTGAAAATTTATTTTGACTTAAATAATAAACTATGTTTGATATAATGGGAATGATGGGCAAAGTAAAAGAAGCCCAGGCGAAAATTAAGGAAGCTCAATCCAAGCTTCACTTATTGACAGCCACTGGAGAGTCAGGCGCCGGAATGGTGAGCGTAACTGTCAATGGAGAAAGAAAGGTATTAAAGATTGAGATGGATGATAGTCTTCTTTCTCCAAAGGATAAAGAAATGTTGAGTGATCTGATTGTAGCAGCAACCAATATTGCGATGCAAGCCATAGATCAAAAGATCAAGGTGGAAATGAAATCCGCCACTGAAGGAATGCTACCAAATATCCCTGGAATGGATCTGGGTAGTATGTTTGGATGAAAACCTGCGCCATTGTCATATTGAATTTCAACGGAGAAAAGACCATGGCGACTTTTCTCCCCTCTGTCTTGGCTCATAGTTCACATGATATTTACGTCATCGATAATGCCAGCACAGATGCATCGATTGCTTTTCTACACTCAACCTATCCAACTATACAGCTCATCCAAAATCCCCGAAATCTTGGGTTTGCAGAAGGCTACAACAAGGGGTTGGAACAGATTGAAGGAAAGTACGAATCCTATATCTTGCTCAATTCCGATGTGGAGGTCAGTCCAAACTGGGATACAGGCTTGGTGGAGCGGCTATTTTCCAAAAAGGATTTTGCAGCCATTCAGCCCAAGATTCTTTCCTGGCAAGACAAGAGTCGTTTTGACTATGCCGGGGCAGGGGGCGGATTTTTGGATTTCTTCGGCTATCCGTATTGCCGGGGAAGAATTTGGGATTCGATTGAAACGGATTCAGGACAATACGATGATGATATATTGGTAGACTGGGCTTCGGGAGCTTGTTCTATTTTCCGATCAGCAGTCTTTCACCAGCTCGGTGGCTTTGATCCTGAGTTTTTTGCCCATATGGAGGAGATTGATCTTTGTTGGCGAATACGCAAGACAGGTTGGAAGATTGGCTACACCGGTAGTGTGAAGGTGTATCATCAGGGTGGGGCTACCCTCGATCGGGGAAGCGATCGAAAACTGTATCTCAATATCCGCAACAGCCTTAGTATGATCTATAAAAATGTAAGCTCGAAGAGATTTGCTTATATCTATATGGTAAAATACTTATTGGAACATCTTGCCGCCATGGATTATTGGATTAAAGGGGAAAAAGCATTTGCAAAAGCCATCTGGAGGGGGTATAGCGATTTTCATAAAAAGAAAAATTCGATCCAGCGATTTAGGGCTTCTGAAGATGGAATTCCAAGTAAAAGCCCTGTTGAATCTATATTCTGGAACTGGAAAATCAGGGGCAAAAAATCATTTCAGGATCTTTAATCAAAAAGAACGGGATTGTTTTTCTTCCTTAAATATGTTCTGATTTTCATCATCATCGCCATTGAAACATATAGGATGACCGGTGATCCCATGGTGATAAATGAAGCGTAAATAAAGAATAAGCGAATGCTATCGATAGGAAAATTTAGCTTTTCACCCAGTTTAGAACATACTCCAAATGCATGCTCTTCGAAGAATAATCTTAATTTTTCCATGATTTTAGTTGGCTTAATTGCTTTAAATTTATCAAAAAGTTAGAAAAAACAGCAGTAGAAATGCGCGATCAAAGAATTAACTTGCAAATACTTGGCTTTCTAAGTCTATTTTTTCTTTTTGGATGCGGATCAATAATGGTGCCTGAAAGTGATTTTTTGAAAGAAGCCAAAGTGACACCCAAGCAGATGGAGTATTTCCGGGATTCGATCCGGTTTGAAGTAGAAGGCAGAATACCAATAGAATCAGTGATGACGCCTCGAAATCCGATTGTCCGTCTCGAAATGCGGTCTCCGGAGAAATCCATTCAGTTGGGAAGAATTGAGTTGCAAAAAGAATTTGAGGCCTACCGGTTCAAAAAAAGCTTCATTCTTCCCTATCAACCATGGATGGAAAGCAGTGTATTGGAATTACAGTTTAATCAGGGGGAAAAGAAATTGCCTGAACCAGAGGAATGCAAAATCCTCAGTAGGGGAGTCATTTCTACGCCATTGCTGGCAAAAATCGGGAAAGTCAATCCCCATGAACCTATCCCTGAAGTGGGCTTATATATCCCATCCGGAGCTGCGGCCATTGACATGACAAGGTCAGATGTGTTTGAGGTTTTATTCAAGCCAGGCTCGTCCAGATTGGAATTGAATTCATCTAATCTGTCCGAGCTTGAAAAAGTTAGAAACTTCATCACAGAGAATCCGGATATCCTAAGTTTCCGCATCACCGGAATCCAATCTCCGGAATCAGCCGAGGGAAAAAGCAGTAAGCTTGGAAGCGATCGTGCACAGGCAGTTTACACCTACTTATCTGAATCAGGCTTGCTTATGCGCGATAGTTTGACTTCTGTGAAGTCGAGGTGGAATGATTGGTTTGATTTTCGTCTGCTTTTGAGAAATTACTCCAAAATCTCCACGCAGCGAAAAGATCAGTATTACTCCGTGCTTTTGAACGGAGGTGAGTTTCTTGAACAGGCGGAGCAATTGAAGAAACTACCTGGATTCACGAGTGTGGCGAGTGATCTGTTTCCCAGCCTTCGCGCAGTAAAAATCGAAATTGAGGCCAAGCCATTGCCTGGATTGGATCAAAAGCAAGCTATAGAATTGCGCAAAGTTCTGGAAGATGATAAATCCGGAAAAGGGCTGGATTTGGCTGAATGGGCAGTTGCTGGGGAGTTTGCGCCTCGATTGCAGGACAAAGAAGCCATATACAGCAAGATGACAGAGCTTTTCCGCTCTGTGCTCCCTTATAATAATCTCGCCGTCGTGAAGATGAAAATGGCTCAGCGCACCCTTGATCCGCTGGAGCAATCCAGACTTTGGGAAGAGGCGAATACGCTGCTCAGTCAGGCTACAAAAATAGAAACCAATCCTTATGTCTTGCACAACCAAGGGCAAATCCTGGTTTTACAAGGATATTATTGGGAGGCCTACAAAAAACTGTCAGATGCTTCTGTGCTGACCAGAAATGAGGATTTCTTAAAAGTAAATGAAGGTCTCAGGGGAGCATTGGATATTATCCGGGGAGATTATCGGTTGGCTACCCTTCGCTTTGATTATGACTATTCCGATCCCAAGGATTTTTTCAATAAAGGACTGGCCTATTACCTGGCAAAAGATTATGCAAATGCCACCTTATCTTTTGAAGAATCCGTACTGCATGACCGCAATTTCGGCTATGGTTATTATGGGCTGGCAATGGTAGCTGCCAAAAGCGGTCAGAATGAAGTGGCGGTTATTCAGCTGCAGAAGGCAATCGATACAAATGAGTTGATTTATCAAAGAGCTTTGATAGATCCGGTATTTGAAGAAATCAGAAGTGAAAAAGCCTTTTTTGATATTTTCCGACAAAATATTTTTCAGAATTAAACATCGTTTTTTTACCTATCAAACTTGTTTTTGGACATTTCATGTTAAAATCTTGAAATGCACCATCTTGTCTTTTTGTTAATTCTTTTTTTACGCTAAATTGACGCTGTTAAATTTGAATTATCAGTGATTTATTCTTCCCAATTCAACAAAAACCGAAATATTATTTATCGGTTAGATTTGAAATTTGTTTAAGAATCTTTAACATTGATGATTAAGTATGATACAAAAACCCAAAATAGTTGCCAATGACCTATTAGATGATGAAGATCTTTTCCCATCCCGTATCCCAATAGAAGCTCTCAAACCTATTGGTATTTCTTTAAGTCGGTTTATAAAAACCAAGGTATAGTCGCAATAGAGCTCTGAAATTCAGGCATTTATCTATTGCAATTATTTTGAGCGATATCGCAAACGATTGCATTAACAATTAAAAGACAAGTTTTGAAATTATTCTTGTTACCCAATCTATCTATGTTTATGAAAAATATTTACAAAAGTTTAGGTGCATTCTTAATGCTCCTGATGCTATCCAGTGCTACGGCCTTCGCACAGCGGACCGTGACTGGAACAGTGCTAGACGAGTACGATGTTGGACTACCGGGGGTTTCCATTCTCGTAAAGGGAACTACTACCGGTACTGCAACTGATATTGATGGAAAGTTTTCCATCACGGTCCCTAGTGATCAAGCTACGCTTGTTTTCTCATTTATCGGCTACACCAAAATGGAGCAGGTAGTAGGAAATAGGAGTGTAGTAAATATTAAAATGAAACCAGATGAGCTCTCGCTTACCGAGCTTGTCGTGACTGGTTATACCAT
>CAZFSC010000104.1:0-12001 GCA_964521585.1 uncultured Limnohabitans sp. | reverse complement strand
GAGGAGTTCGATTGATCTCATCTGCCAATACCATATTGGCAAAGATTGGACCTTTGTTAAACTGAAAAAACTTCTTTCCCGTCTCATGGTCTTCCTCCAAAATCTCTGTTCCCAAAATATCCCCTGGCATGAGATCTGGGGTAAACTGAATCCTTTTGAAATTCATTTCCATCACTTCCGATAGGGATTTTACCATCAGGGTTTTTGCCAGACCTGGAACACCTTCCAGCAAGCAGTGTCCACCTGCAAAAAGGGTAATGATAATTTCCTCAATCACTTCCTCCTGCCCGACAATAGTTTTGGCTATTTCATTTTTCAACAGTGGAATTTTTTCCACAAGGGCTTTATAATTGGCTAGTTCTTGTTGTTCCAAAATCAATAAGTTAAAGCGTAAACGATGATGTTGACGCCGAATTTGGTATTGTCTTCCTTCAGAAAACGCTTATTTCGAAAGTCATAATCCCACTCGCAGCCGTAATCCTTGTTGCTGTAGAGTACTCCAATCCGGCCGTTGATGATCACGGCTTTGAGGTAATCATGGATCAGATCATCTCCCCAACCATTCAATTCAAAAGAAGTGGCAGGAGGTCCCTCTTCAAATTGGAAAAAGGCAAAATATATGGGATGGTTATTTGGGATTTTTTGAAGCGAGTTTGCTCCAAAAGTTTGAGCCATTTCTGCCTCAAAAGATTTGGCAAAAAGCCCGTCAATATCGTGGTTGCAATCATCTACAAAGACGAAGCCGCCGTTTTGAACATACGTTTTAAAGTTTTTTCGCTCCTCAGCAGAAAACTCTACGAGTTTATGCCCACTGAGGTAGCAAAAAGGACTTTTGAAAATCTCCGAACTGCTGAGTTCCACAACTTTCTCCTGCTGATCCACTGGAATAGTGGTGTATTCCACCAGCGAATTCAAAAGATTAGAAGGCATCCGCTGATCTGTATCCCAGTTTCCCGAATTGTACTTGATACGGGTAAAGAAGAAATTATTATTCATCAGGTTTACAGCTCTTGTTTCAAAGATTTGGTATCGTGTCGAGTAAACTAAGAAAGCCCACGAATAGCAGAATTGACCATCCGTGGGCAGAACCCCTTTTTCCTAAACAGCGTCTGATAAACTGGTAAAGGTGAAATCCCTGATTTTCATCGCTGGAATCAAGTCACCATCCACCCGCTGTTGCTGACCCAATGCTTCAATATTATTGAGCATAATGATTGGACTCTCGTTGAAACGGAAGTTTTTAACCGGGAATTTGATTTTGCCATTTTCAATGTAGAAAGTACCGTCCCGAGTCAAACCCGTAAAGAGCAAAGTCTGTGGATCTACACCACGGATATACCAAAAACGGGTTACCAGAACACCCCTTTCCGTGCTGCTGATCATATCTGCGAGCGACTGATCACCACCTTCTATGATTACTCCACTTGGTCTTCCAATGGGCTGCATATTTTGCTTTTCCGCCCAATAGCGAGAATAGAACAGGTTTTTCACTACACCGTTTTCCACCCATTTCATTGGCTTCTGAGGATATCCCTCTCCATCCCAGGGAGCTCCCGGTATCAGGGCATTGGCAGGATCGGAATAGATATTCACTCGCTCATCAAATAGCTTTTCTCCTAGTCGGGTCCCACCACCCTTTTTACTCATAAAACTTCTCCCTTCATCCGCACTTCTTGCATCTAAGCTCCTGGTCAACAAACCCATCAAATCTCCTGCTGCTCTTGGTTCAAGAATTACGGTATACTTTCCAGGTTCAATAGCCTGTGCATTGACTGAAGCTTGTGCCTTTTGCATCGCGATATTGGTCACCTCTTTGGAGTTTAGCAAGCTCACATCGTTGTAATCGCGGGCTGCATAGCCAGATCCCAAGCCATCCGCAGTACGGACAGTCACCGAGAAATCCACTGAAGTCCGCTTGTTATAGCCAAACATTCCACGGCTGTTTCCCATTGCCGAGAAACCGGAATAATCCTCCAAATAACCTGCCGCGCTTAGATTTGCCGCACCACTAGGATTCAGACTATCGGCTGCAATCTGGGCCCGTTGATCAGGACTGAGTGCATTGGTAGGTTCAGCGAAAGTCTTGGAGGCTGGATAATCCTGAGGACCAAGCATCGGCATGTATTCCGGATTTTCGGGTGCCAATCGAGCTATTTCTTCAGCGCGGGCAACTGCTTTGCGCAGGGATTCATCATCCAACTCGTTGATACTGGAGGAACCTGATTTTTTACCGTACACCGAGGTGATATTGAGGCCGATTTCATTTGTCTCTCCACTGGTACTGACATTGTTTCGCGCATAGCGGATATTGCCTGTTCTTCCCCCTGATAGCGTCACAGCTGTTTCGTCTGCTTTGGCGTAAGAAAGAACTTTATCTATTATTTTCTTTGCTTCTTCTTGTGTTAAAATTGCCATAATTCTCGCGTTGGGGGTTTAGATATTTCTTCCTGTGTTAATGACATTGACTGCGTCAAATCGAGTCGTAGAGCTGCCATGTGAAACAGCCGAAGACTGAGATGGCTGTCCTTTGCCATCGAAGAAAGAACCAAAGAACTTGTAATCTTCCTGATCACAGATTTGCGAGCATGAATTCCAGAATTCCTGGGTATTGGACTGGTAAGCGACATCCTCAAGCATTCCTACGATTTCACCATTCTTGATTTCATAAAACAGCTGACCTCCAAATTGGAAGTTGTAGCGCTGCTGGTCAATAGAGTAAGAGCCCCGGCCTAAGATGTAAATTCCTTTTTCCACATCTTTCACCATTTCTGCCACGCTGAGCTTTTCAGTCCCTGGTTTTAAAGACACATTTGGCATTCTCTGAAACTGAACCGATGACCAGTTGTCCGCAAAGCAGCAACCATGAGATTCCTTTTCATCAATGATTTTTGCCTGATCCCGAATTGCCTGGTAATTGACCAGAATTCCGTTTTTAATCAGATCCCACTCTTTGCATTTCACGCCTTCATCATCGTAGCCTGTATTTCCCAAAGAGAAAGGCTGGATCTTATCAGCCACGATATTTACTTTATCCGAACCGTATTTAAAGTCACCAGACCTCCATTTGTCTAATGTCGCAAAGCTGGTTCCCGCATAATTTGCCTCATAGCCTAAAACTCGATCCAATTCGAGGGGATGGCCGACAGATTCGTGAATTGTCAATCCAAGGTGATCCGGATCCAATACCAGGTCATATTTACCCGGTGTAACTGATTTGGCACTTAGTTTTTGCTGAGCATGTTTGGCTGCATTTACAGCATCCTCCAGCATATCATAAGAGTTTTTGAAACTGTTGAATCCTGCAGGATTCATTGACTTATCTTTAGCCAGACCATCCAGGTACTCATAGCCCATCCCCATGGGAGCACTCAATGCCTGCCGGCTGCGGAATCCTCCGGCACCTTTGTTTACAGCAGTGACTGTAAACGTAGGCCAAATCCGATGAATGTCCTGATCAATATACGATCCGTCTGTTGAGGCAAAGTATTTTTGCTCATTGATCATAAAAAGGGAGGAATTGACAAAGGTGGCGCCATTATCCATGGCTGCATTATTTACGCTGAGCAGTAGATCAATTTTATCCTTGACAGGGACTTCAATCGCATTTTTCTGGATCGGAGTCTTCCAAGTAACATCTCCATGACCTTTTACCGGGGCTAATTCTACAGGTTCTTTTTGAAGCTTTGAATTAGCTTTAGCAATCGCTACAGCAGTTTCCGCACAAGCTTTGATGCCATCAGGAGTCACATCAGACGTAGCCGAAAAACCCCAGGTACCATTGGCAATTACCCGGATCCCAACACCAAAAGATTCGGCGTTTGTAATATTCTGTACATTTTTTTCCCGGGTAAAAAGGAATTGTTGGAGGTAGCGACCAATCCTTACATCGGTGTATGTGGCACCTTTGGCACGGGCCGCATCCAATGCGATGTTAGAAAGTACTTTCTTCGCAGCCACATCAATCCCGGGTTCGAGTAAGGTTTCAGCTGAAACAGGGCTGCCCAGCATCACCAAGCCAGAAGTTGCCAGTGCGCCCAGCCCCATTCCGGATAATTGGATAAAATCTCTTCTTTTCAATTGATCTAGTGATTAAGTGATTGTATTTATTGGGTAATGTAATTTTTATTCTTAGAGTTGGAAAGTACAGCACTATCATCATACCCACAAATTAAAATACAGACTCGGTCAAAAAATCGGTTAAAAAAGGATTATTGAATAGATGAAGCCCAGAATATGAAACAACCTAATAAAACAAGCTATTGATTTATTTCAATTTTTTAACCATTTCATTCTCGCTTCTTTAAAAATCAGTCCCGAAAAATCCAGCAAAAACTCTGGAAAATTGCGTTATTAAAATTTCCATGTTATTAAAATACCCTTTGCAGGGTATAAAATGCTGGTCAACAATCCTTATTTTTAGAAAGCTAAAATCTTTAAGACGGGAACATGAAAACTCAAAAACCATTTAATCACCTTAAAGGAATCATTCACGGAATAAGCGGAGATGGGATCATATCCAGGGCTGAATTCAATGAAATAAAGCTCTGGTGTCAAGCGCACGAGGGCCTGTGTGAAGAGTCACCTTTCAGGGAATTCTTTGAGGAGGTGAAAATCATTCTGGAGGGAGGTACGATGACTTCGGAGGAAATTTGGGAACTGAAAAAAATTATTGACGAGCATGAGTTTAATCTTAGCAAGCCAGATTCCAAGGAAGCCAAACTGGAGTTTCTTCAGGGAGTATGTTACGGCATCCTCGCCGATGAGCAAATCAATAAATATGAAGTAGATGTTTTAAGAAATTGGCTGAATGAAAACGAGGAATTGCTTGACAAGAGCCCTTTCAAAGAAATGCAGAAACTCTTGGATAAAGTCATGTCAAATGGTCGGGTAGATCCTAACGAGGAAAAGGAATTGAGATCATGCTTTAAGCAAGTGATAGAGATGTAAATTACTTTGACATAACCTTTCGGTTTCCAAATATCAGGATTCGGGAATTTCACAACTCAATTGAAAAAAGTGAAATTTTACGAATCGCAGTTCCCTAAGAACAAATATTTTCTACCTGCCTTATTTTTAGCCAACAAATCCGACTTTCAAAATTAAGGATTCTAATTCCCAAACAGCTGGATAGGTTAGATTGACCTAAAGGAAAATTAAAACTTGAAAAATTCTTTGGGAGGGATTATGAGAAGCGAGAATCATCTGCGAATTCGATAAGTTTCTTTACTCAAATATTTGCTATTTAACCCTTTCCAATTTTAAGTAGACTTAAATCCCGACAGGCTACTATATTTTTTGATAAGCCTTTACCAGATCAAGGAATCATCATTAATGACTTCGGTTCCATTGTTTTTAAGTAGTCTGCCTGGCATGAAAATGGTTTTTTGTTTGAAAAAACTAAACTAGCCATGCCTGAACTTCCCGAAGTGACTGTTTTTACTGAGAACCTTCATAAAAAAGTGAAGGATAAAAAAATAAAGAATATAAATGTCCACAGGTCCAAGAATGTCAATGTAACCCAAAAAAAACTGACTTATTCCTTGGAAAATCACGGCATTGATAAGGTTTTCCGGGAAGGCAAAGAAATCCACATCGAATTCAAGAATGGAGAAATCCTCGCCTTCCATCTAATGCTCGATGGGGAAATGTATCTTTTTGAGGATAAAAACGAACACGAGTATTCGATCATTGAGCTAGAATTTAAAGATGACACCGGCCTGGTATTGACCGATCCTCGAAAGTTTGCCAAAGCCACTTTAAATCCTGAAAAGAAAGAAGGGGTAGACGCACTCTCCGATGAGATGAACGTGGTTTTTCTAAAAGAGAAACTTGCAGAAAAAAGAGCTCAAATTAAAAATTTCCTTACCGATCAGGATATTATTCAGGGGATTGGTAATATTTATTCTGATGAAATTCTCTGGGACGCAGGTATTTCCCCATTTTCCATTTGCAATAAAATTCCGGAAGAAAAAATCGAGCAACTGGCAGATTCCATAAAAAAGGTTTTGAAGGATGCGATAGAGAATATCAAAGAAGAAATGGGAGATGCTATCCACGGTGAGCATAAAGCTTTCTTTAAAATCCATAATTCTGACAAAGACAAGAGTCCAACTGGTGAACCCATAAAAACCAAAAAAAGCGGTTCCCAAAAGACCTATTATACTGAAAAACAAGAATTATTTGATTAAAAACCATGTCCAAGGGTAAAATCCACATCGGTACTTCAGGCTGGCATTACGAGCATTGGATCGGCACTTACTATCCGGAAAAAATAAAGGGGAAGGAAAAAATCGAATACTATCAAAAGGATTTTCAGACTGTAGAAATCAACAACACCTTTTATGAGATCCCAGAGGATAAGACCTTCAAAGACTGGAAAAATGCGGTGCCGGAGGACTTTGTATTTGCAGTTAAAGCCAGCAGATACATCACCCATATGAAAAAACTGATCGTGGATCATGAAAGCCTGGACAGGTTTTTTTCAGGGATCGAAAATCTGGAGAAAAAAGTTGGGGCCATTCTTTTTCAGCTACCGCCAAAATGGAACGTCAATCGGGATCGGCTGGAAAAGTTTATTCAGGAACTACCGAAAAATCGGCGCTATGCATTCGAGTTTAGGGACCATTCCTGGTATGATGATTCTGTTTATCAATTGCTGGAGGAAAACAATTGTTCGTTTTGCATCTATGACCTGGCAGGCCATCAATCACCCATAAAAGTTACTGCCGACTTTGTCTATATCCGACTTCATGGACCTGGGGATAAATACAAAGGCAAATACTATAAGCCCACACTTGAAAAATGGGCAGATCGCTGTCGGGATTGGCAGCAGGATCGTAAAGATGTATTTCTCTATTTTGACAATGATGAAGACGGCAACGCTGCCTTCAATGCCAAAGAATTGATTGAGATCCTCGAGAATTAAACCCAATCGGAATTTTGGGGTTTCTTTTCCCTAAAAAGAGAAAAGCGGAACCACAAAAAAATGTAACGATTAAAAAAATATAGACTTGGAGATTTTAATTTAATTGAAAACCAAAAAGTGTGATTGACTTTTTAGCCAGATGTGCACTGGCTTCTTTTAAGAAAACAAGCTCTGGAAACACCTTTGTTTATAGCCGAAAATTTCGAAGTCCATTTAAGCGGGAAACTCAAATTTCAAAACCAAAATAAACCCCAAATTGAAATCCTTAAAAACCGATCACAAGTGATAAAAAAAATCAATCCTCTCGAGCGAAAGGATTGATTTTACCATATTTATTCAGGTCTATTTGGCTGAAACATAATCAACAGGAATCTGAAAGAATCCGGGATTATAAATTAGGATCGGTAAAGCTCATTTTTAAGTTCAAAACGATCCAGCATCATGACCTTATTCCAAGCATTGACGAAATCATACACAAAATGCTCGTGTCCATCCTGAGCGCCATAGACTGTAGCCAGATTGCGGAGTTGAGGGTTGGATCCGAAAATCAGATCACTTCTGGTTGCAGTCCATTTAACTTTTCCGGTTTTGGCATCCCTTCCTTCAAACAATTCCTTTTCCTCATCCACAGGTACCCACTTGGTATCGATATCAATCAAATTAACAAAGAAATCATTGGTCAGTATTCCCATACGATCTGTGAAGACACCATGTTTGGAGCCATCGTAATTCGTTCCCAAAACCCGGAGACCACCGATCAAAACGGTCATTTCAGGAGCAGTAAGATCTAAAAGATGGGCCCTATCAAGCAGCATTCGCTCTATTTCTACAGCATATTTTCCTTTGCGGTAATTTCTGAATCCATCCACGAGAGGCTCGAGTAAGTTCATATTATCCACATCAGTCTGATCTTCTCTGGCATCCATCCGCCCCGGAACAAATGGCACTGGCACCGATACCCCTGCATCGGAGGCGGCTCGCTCTACTGCGGCACACCCTGCCAATACGATGAGATCAGCCATGGAAACACGTCGATTTCCGTTTTGACCTTCATTGAAATTTCTTTGGATCACTTCCAAAACCTCCAAAACAGCAGCTAATTGTTCCGGATTATTTACTTCCCAGCTGCGCATGGGTTCGAGACGAATTCGTGCTCCATTAGCTCCTCCACGGAAATCCGTCTTCCTGAAGGTAGAGGCCGAAGCCCAAGCTGCACTTACCAAAGCTGAAATAGATTGGCCACTGCTTAAGATTTTCTTTTTTAATTCGGCCACATCATGCTCATCGATGACCTCATGATCCAGTGCAGGAATGGGATCCTGCCAGATAAGCTCTTCCTCCGGCACCTCCGGTCCTATTAATCTGTTTTTGGGTCCCATATCTCGATGTGTAAGCTTATACCATGCTCTCGCAAAGGCATCATCCAACAAAGTGGAGTCTTGCACAAAGCGTTCGCATATTTTGCGATATTCAGGATCTTTGATCAGGGCGATGTCGGTAGTCATCATCATCGGAGGATGTCGGAGCCCCTCCACATGGGCATCAGGGACTAGGTCTGAGTCTTTTCCGTCTTTCGGATGCCAAGCCTTACCTCCAGCTGGACTGACGGTCTGTTCCCATTCGTATTTAAAAAGGTTTTCAAGATATTCATTATCCCATCGGGTAGGATTGGAAGTCCATGCTCCCTCGATTCCGTTGGTAGTAGTGAACTCTGCCTTTCCCGAACCGTTACTGTTCAACCAACCCAATCCCTGATGCTCGATAGCTGCGCCGTTGGGCTCCGGTCCAATATAGGATTTGGGTGAACCTCCATGACTTTTACCAAATGCATGACCTCCGGCGATCAAAGCCACAGTCTCTTCATCATTCATGGCCATTCTAGAGAAAGTAATTCGGATTTCCTGTGCCGCAGAAATTGGATCCATATTTCCAAAAGGACCTTCAGGATGAACATATATCAAAGATTGGCGGGAAGCAGCAAGGGGATTTTCCAGATCATATTCCTCCGTGCCTGGCTCACCGGTCCAGCGCTTATCTTGCGTGGCCATCACCTCTTCAGGGCCCCAATAAGTGGTTTCATCTGCCTCCCAAACGTCAATCCTACCTCCACCAAAGCCGAAAGTTTTGAATCCCATCTGTTCCAGAGCACAGTTTCCGGTGAGAATGATCAAATCGGCCCAGGAAAGCTTCTTTCCATATTTGAGTTTGATCGGCTGAATCAGGCGTAGTGATTTGTCGATATTACCATTGTCCTCCCAGGAATTGAGCGGAGCAAAACGGATCAAGCCTTCTCCAGAACCTCCCCGTCCATCGGCAACTCTATAGGTACCTGCGGCATGCCAGGCCATCCGGATCATTTGCGGACCATAATTACCATAATCTGCTGGCCAAAAATCATGAGAGGTAGTCAACATTTCGAAGATGTCCTTTTTCACCGCTTCGAGATCCAGACTGGCAAACGCTGCCGGATAATCGAAATCCGGACCATAGGGATTGGCTAGTGGTGATTGGCTATGAAGTAACTCGACAGGCAGCCGTTTAGGCCACCAGTCTGAATTCATGGGATGCGTTCCCAAGCCTCCACCGATTCGATCACTTTTGATTGATTTTTGCCCTCCGGAAAAAGGACACTTGCTTTCATTGCTCATGTTAAAAATATTTTTGATTTGTTAGAAATTATTAAAATCAGTTTCGAACCTAACATATTCAAATCTTAATTGTTGGCTGGCAGCAAATCAAAAGTCCAAGAAAAGGATAGCTGGTAAGTTTATGGTCTATTCGGATCGCTGAAAAATTAAATGATTGAAATAGCTACTTTCTTTCCGGTGATAAAAAACTGAACAGAATGTAATTTGGCCTTGATAATTCTTCTTTAAAACCTCCTGAAAGAGAATCTCAATTCAGTTTTATCGCTTTTTAAAATTTACCAAATTTTCATGTAGGATATCAGAGCCAATACAGGATCATTACCTGTCTAGCAGGATGGAAAAAAAATCTCCAAGTCTGTTTGTACAATCACTTTTAGCTGTCCGATTACAAATCTCACCTCGTTCCAAATCCCTCCAAATTCAGAGCATAGGCACGTTATCCGACAACAAACGGATACAAACGGATACAAACGAGTGATTACCGAATGTCTTTCAACCCATCCCCCACCTTTGGGCTATAGTTCTTCCTCTAGCGGAAACGAAAAACAAATTTTCACATCAAAAAACAACAAACATCATGAATGCGCTAAGAAACAAAGTACAGCTAATCGGTCACATGGGATCAAAAATGGAAATGAAAACTTTGGAAAGTGGAAAGGTCCTAGGCAAAGTCTCCCTGGCAACCAACGAGGTTTACCGAAATCAAAAAGGTGAAAAGGTCACCGAAACTACCTGGCACAATTTGGTAGCATGGGGCAAAACAGCAGAGCTTCTCGAGAAATACACGGATAAAGGTTCAGAGATCGCGATCGAGGGAAAGATCACCAATCGGGACTACACCGATAAAGACGGCGTGAAGCGATACATCACGGAGATCGTAGTGAATGAGGTGCTTCTAATGGGAAGCAATGATAAGAAGGAAAAAATGGAGGCGGATTTACCTTTTTAAAAACAAGCCCTCCAAGATGCAAATCATCCAAACCGAGCTGGTTTGGATGATTTTGTATTTATTAAGGAAAATGATTTTTTTGATCCTGCCCACTGAAGGTGAGCGATGGGACAGCAAATTTAATGAGGTAAAAACACTGGTAAAGACTAGGATTGACTGTTCTATTCCAAATAAATGAGCCAGAAGGTAACTCTGAGTTTCAAATTTTCATTTTAGTACCTTTTCTATTTTTGAGCTGTGAAGACTTCATTAAGGTCTTCATTTTTCCCAATACTAAATGGCCACTTTGACAAAAAAGCCATTCCCTGATTTGAATGAAAGGAAAATTTGGATTGCTGATTTACTTCTCCCCTACTATTTCGAGGATTTCGCTTCAAATTTCACTTGAATCTGGGGGAGGAAAAAAAATTTTTTTATTATAATTTTTTAGAAGCAAAAATGGTCCTAAAGAATCATTTGAATAAAAATCCCTACTCAACCCCAATTATTAGAAGCTTGATTTTTTTAGAATAGATTCCCTTAATTATTTTCCGTCTTCACCCTCCACGCTATCATTATCTTCAAGCTCCTGCTTTTCACTGGAAGTTGAAAAGAAATGCGTGGGAGACCCCTGTATCTCATACTGGGTAATCCGGGATTTTAAAATTTGAGAAAAAATCACAACGAAAGGAATCAGTTCCAGCCTACCCACCAGCATGGCGGCCATCAGATCGATTTTGGCCAATGAACTGAGTTCATAATTGGTGATGCCTGTCGAAAGTCCGGTGGTCCCAAAGGCAGAGGCACATTCAAAGATGATCTCAGAAAGCCGGTATCCTTCTGGAATCGCATGCATCAAGATAAAAGTGATGAGTACAAAAAACCCGATCCAGAAAAAATGGAATGTAGCTACTCGCTGATAAAGTTCGAGCGAATCCTCATGAGAAAAGGATTTATCCAGCCATTTGTATTTCAAGTCCTTTTCGTATTTGAATGCCCATTGCAAAGTATTGTAGATATTTCCCTTAATAAGTATCAAAAGACGCAGGATTTTTATCCCTCCAGCTGAGGATGCTGTCGATCCTCCTATCAACATAGCCAGCGTCAAGACCAGCAAGGAGGCATCAGGCCATTTGCTGATATCAACACTACTAAATCCCGTCGTAGTACTTGCAGAACCCATTTGGAAAATGAGATCCATCGTTTCACTTTTAATTTCCTGCCAGGTATTATTTTCCAGATACAAGTAGGATGAGCCTGCGATGATAAAACTGATTAGAAATACGTGTTGCTGATTCTTCAGGAATCTTTTCCAATTCCCGCCAGTCAAGAGGATATGATACATATTGAAATTCAAGGCACCTAGTATCATAATAAAGATGAAACTGGCATGGAGCAAACTGCTGTAATGACTGACACTGTTGGTTGTGATCGTAAAGCCTCCGGTACTGATGGCAGTCATTCCATGGTTGATCGATTCCCAAATCGGCACGCCTTGAA
>CAZFSC010000103.1:0-12294 GCA_964521585.1 uncultured Limnohabitans sp. | reverse complement strand
TATGAAAAGGTGATTTTTCTCACCGGTGCCTGGGGCTTGGGAGACAATGTGGTACAGGGAGTTGTAAATGCAGATGAATTTTATGTTTTCAAGCCCGCTCTGCAAAAAGGGCTGAAATCCATCATTTTCAAAAAACTCGGAACAAAGGAGAAAATGATGGTCTATGAGAAAGGCGGCAAAGCCGGAAAAGAAACTACGAGCAATAAAAATACCCCTTCTGAAAAGAAACAGAAGTATGTCCTGACCGACGAGGAAATCACCATGCTAGCCACTTGGTGTCTTGAAATCGAACTTCATTACCAGCGTCCCATGGACATCGAATGGGCAAAGGACGGGGAAAGCGGCGAACTGTACATCGTACAGGCAAGACCGGAAACCGTGCATTCCGGCAAGGAAAAGACCAAATTGAAAGAATACAGACTCAAAGAGCGGGGCGAACTCCTCACATCCGGTAACGGTATCGGAGAGAAGATCACCAAAGGCAAAGCGAAACTTTTAGACTCTCCGGATCAATCTGACAAATTGAAGAAAGGTGATGTGCTGGTGACAGAGATCACCAATCCGGACTGGGATCCGATTATGAAGAAAGCTTCGGCGATTATCACCAATAGTGGAGGCCGGACCAGTCATGCGGCGATTGTAGCCAGGGAATTAGGGGCGGTGGCTGTTGTGGGTACACAAGATGCGACACAAAAAATCAAGGATGGCCAAGAGATCACTGTCTCTTGCGCAGAAGGTCAGGAAGGAAAAATATATGATGGATTTCTGGAATGGGAGGAGGAAGAAATTGATTTTACCCAATTCGAAGATCCGCAAACCGAAGTCATGCTTATTCTCGCTGATCCCGGTATGGCTTTCAATTACAGCAGCTATCCGGTAAAGGGAGTGGGACTAATGCGACTTGAATTTGTAATCAACAACACGATTAAAATCCATCCGCTGGCGCTATTGCACTTTGACCAGATAAAGGATAAAAAGATTAAAAAAGATATCGAAAAACTGACTGGGAATTTTAGTGAAAAGCGAGCGTATTTTATCGAAAAACTTGCCCAGGGGGTAGCTACGATTGCAGCTGCCTTTTTTCCAAGGGAAGTCATCGTGCGGATGAGCGACTTCAAGTCTAACGAATATGCCAACCTGATTGGTGGTTCTGAATTTGAACCAAAAGAAGAAAATCCCATGCTGGGCTATCGGGGAGCTTCCCGGTATTACAGCGAGAAATATAGGGAGGGCTTCAAAATGGAATGTGAGGCGATGAAAATGGTTCGCGATGAAATGGGTTTTACCAATGTCAAATTGATGATTCCATTTTGTCGAACCCTAGAAGAAGGGCAAAAAGTGATCAACCTGATGGGAGATTACGGCCTGAAGCAGGGCTGGAATGATCTGGAAATCTACGTCATGTGCGAGATTCCCTCCAATGTGATTCAGGCCGAGGAATTTGCAGAGATTTTTGACGGGTTTTCCATCGGATCCAATGACCTGACCCAGCTCACACTGGGACTGGATCGGGACTCAGCACTCGTCAGCGATTTGTTTGATGAAAATAATGCCTCTTCCAAAAAACTGATCAGCATGGCGATTGGTAGTGCCAAGAAGAAAGGTAAAAAAATAGGCTTATGTGGACAGGCTCCCAGCGATTTCCCGGATTTTACGAAGTTCCTCGTCAAAGAAGGAATCGACAGTATTTCTTTTAATCCGGATGCTGTAGCAAAAGGAATTAAAAACATTCTGGAAGCCGAAAAGTCAGAACGGTAAGCTTCAGGTAGAACCTTCTGGCATTTGCCTGATAGCTACCTTCAAAATTTAATTTCCTATGGAAATCGATCAAAAATATCCTTATCACAGCATAGATATAGAGGAGACATTTGAGAAATTATCCTCTGATCGAAATGGCCTATCCTCTTCGGAAGCTGAAAAGAGGCAACAGGAATTTGGGAAAAATGAACTCCCGGAAAAGGGTGGGACCAGTATGCTTGCATTATTTTTTAAGCAGTTCAAGGATTTTCTGATCATTATTCTATTTGTGGCAGCTGGCATAGCCTTCTGGGCTGGTAAGATGACCGACGTTTACATCATTCTTGGAGTGATTCTTTTCAATGCGATCATGGGATTCACGCAAGAGTATAAAGCCGAAAAAGCCATTCAGGCCATTAAGAAGCTGGAAGAAAAAAAGGCTACCGTACTACGTGATGGAAGGGAAAAAGAAATCCCGGCTCAGGATGTGGTCCCCGGTGATGTGTTAATCCTGACAAAAGGTGGGAAGATTGCCGCAGATGGGCAGCTGTTCAGAGCCAAAAATATGCGAACAGACGAAGCGTCACTTACCGGTGAATCCATGCCAGTCAACAAAAAGACGGAGATCGCAGAGGAAGATGCACCCATAGGGGACCGCCATAATATGGTGTGGAAAAGTACCAATCTGGTAAATGGCTCGGGCAGGGCCGTAGTAACTGCCATCGGCCCTAAAACTGAAATCGGAAAAATCGCCGAATCGATGGGCGAAATGCAGATGCAGGATTCCAATTTCAGGAAAAAGACCAATCTACTCGGGAAGCAAATGGCTGCTATTGCTATCGTGACAGCCATTTTGATATTCTCCATTGGTTACTGGATTCGGGACTATGAGTTTCAGGAAATCCTTCTTGTGACGATCGCAGTCTTGGTCTCTTCGATCCCAGAAGGTTTACCTGCAGTCATATCCATTGTCCTGGCTATTGGTGCCAATCGTATGGCAAATAAAAATGTAATCATTCGGGAATTTACCGCAACAGAGATGATGGGATCGGTCTCAGTAATACTGACAGACAAAACAGGTACGCTGACAAGAAGTGTTCTGGTGATCAAAAAAATCTTTACCGGTAGTGGCAAAGAGCTGAATGTGACAGGTCAAGGATATCAGTTGGAAGGAAAATTCAAAGAAAATGATCATGAATTGGATTTTGATGAAAATCCCGTCGAAAGAAAACTATTGACTATCGCAGCCTTTTGTAACGATGCTTACCTGAAAGAGGAAGACCAGAACAACGACTCCAATAAAAATCCGAAAAAGAATAATTCCGAAAAAAACACCTCGGATCAAGAAGAAGAGGAAAAAAACGACGGTGATACTGGTCCTGATGTGCTAGGTGACCCCACAGAAGTCGCGATGTTCGTGGTGGGTCGCAAAGCTAAAATCAAGGAGAGGGAGCCTTACAAAGAGTTTAAGATATTGGATGAAGTACCTTTCAATTCCGATCAAAAGTTTCGGGCCACGCTGGTAGCTACAGATCAGGGAAGGGAAATTTTTTCCATCGGGGCCCCGGAGCGCATCCTGGAATTGAGCAAAGAATATCTGACTCCTGAAGGTTCTCAAAAGCTTGATGATGAAAAGAAGGAAGAAATCAGGAAAAAAATGGATAAATGGGCAGGACAGGCGATGCGTGTACTTGCTCTGGCTTATAGGAAAGCAGAAGACAAAGAGAATATCGAAGCAGATGACGTGGAAGACCTAATTTGGGTAGGGATAACTGGCATCATCGATCCCCCAAGAGAAGGTGTGAAAGAATCCGTGCAGGAGTGTAAAAGTGCAGGAATAAGGGTCATTATGGTCACAGGAGATCATAAAATTACAGCAGCAGCCATTGCAGAGGAGGTAGGTATTCTGGATCCTTCCGAAGAGGAGAAAGATCGGAAATATCCTAAATCCATGACCACCCAGGAGCTGGACGTATCGGATGAGAAGTTTGACGAATACCTGCAGAATGTGAATGTGTTTGCCAGGATGAATCCAGATACCAAGCTTCGAATTGCAGAACGGCTGCAGGCAAAAGATACACTCATCGCCATGACTGGGGATGGAGTAAATGATGCCCCGGCTCTGAAACGTGCAGATGTAGGTATTGCCATGGGAATTAGGGGTACTGACGTGGCCAAAGATGCCGCTGAAATCGTCTTGCAGGATGACAATTTCAGTAGTATCGTAAATGCAATCCGGGAAGGAAGGATAGTATTCAACAATGTGCGAATCACGAGCTATTACCTGCTCACCACTGATTTTGCTTTTGTATTGGCTTTCATATATGCCATGGTCAGCGGAATGCCTTTGCTTTTGACTGCCGTACAGATTCTATATGTAAATCTCGTGACGAGTGGCATCATGGATATTGCACTGGCCACGGAACCCGGACATGGAGATATCATGAAACAATCTCCGGTAAAGAAAGGCGAGAAAATTCTGAGATCAGATCTGGTCCCATATATTTTGCTGGCTTCGGTGGTCATGATGGTTTTGACAATCTTGACCTTTCAATACTACCTGCCCGAAGGAGAAAAGATGGCCCGAACAGGTGCTTTTGTCATCATATCCATGACTCAGATATTTAATATCTTCAATATGCGTTCCCTGAGGTGCAGCATTTTCGAAATTGGAGTTTTTGGCAACCAATGGATAAATTGGGCATTTATTTTCGCAGTTGGCTTACAACTCGCAGTTGTCAAAGTCCCTTTTTTCATGGACGCAATGGAATTTGAAGATTTTCCAATTCTTGATTTTCTGATTATCACACTGATTTCATCTTCGATCGTTTGGGTAGGGGAACTTTATAAATACCTGAAATTCAAAAAGGAGCTTTTTTAACAGGTATACTGGCTTTTTATTTAAAAAGCCGAAGATTTTAAACCTGAATCATGAGGTTGAGAAATTCAAAGTTTTAGAAGGTCAGCAAAAATTACGATCCAGCAAGATTTAATATGGAATCGTGGTAGGGCTTTCATAGCCATTATAAAATGCGAAAATTGCTTCGAGGGCATGGTTTGTGTAAAAAAAAGATAGACCGCAACTCGAAAGGCTCAGATGGATTACCGTTTTTCAGTTGCTCCACTTGCTGAAAGGAATACGTGCAGACCAACATGAGATTTTCCCTCCGGAGGAGATTAATCGCCTATCGTCAATAAAACCATTATCCGGAAAGTGATGAATTTGCCTTGACTTCCAGATTGGTTCTATAATCTGATTCCTGTACAATTTTCAGAAGAAAGGGCCAGTGTCGACTATTTTAAGCCGTATGATTATGTCAAAAAGCGATAAAACTGAAAACCATAGGATTGAAAACAAAGAGTGGAGAGATTCATTAAATTACGTGATTCAAAATGAAACTCCTGAGCGGGTACAGGAACTCCTCAGTCTACTACACTCGGAAGCTCAGCGTCAGGGCATTTCGTTCTCCCGCCCGTTCAATACACCATATATCAATACCATTTCGGTGGAGCAGGAGGAGGCTTATCCGGGTGATTTGGAAATAGAAAAGAAACTCACCGGCATCATACGCTGGAATGCCATGGCCATGGTCGTCAAGGCCAATCAGAAATCCTCCGGAATTGGCGGTCATATTTCCACTTATGCTTCTATCGCCAATCTCTGGGAAGTTGGATTTAATCATTTTTTTAAAGTAGACGAACAGGGCAAAGCGGATATAATCTATTTTCAGGGTCATGCCTCTCCCGGGATTTATGCCCGGGCATTTTTAGAGGGGCGTCTATCTGAAAAGGACCTCGAAAATTTCAGGAGAGAACTTGCACCCGAAGGCGGACTTTCCTCCTATCCTCATCCATTCCTGATGCCTAAATTTTGGAGATTCCCAACCGTATCCATGGGCCTCGCTCCGATCATGGCGATCTATCAGGCCCGGTTCAATAAATACCTCAAAAACCGGGGTTTGATCCAAAATACCAATCAAAAAATCTGGGCTTTTCTGGGCGACGGGGAAATGGATGAACCAGAAGCTACCGGCGCAATCAGTGTAGCTGCCAGAGATCAGCTCGATAATCTGATCTTTGTCGTTGACTGTAATCTGCAGCGCCTTGATGGACCAGTCAGAGGCAATGGGAAAATAATCCAGGAACTGGAATCACTCTTCAAGGGAGCCGGCTGGAATGTCATCAAATTACTTTGGGGAAGTGATTGGGACCCTCTGTTTGAAAAGGATAAAGAAGGAACCATCATCAGACAACTCAATGAATTGCCGGACGGCCAACTCCAGAAGTATGCATTTTCAGATGGCGATTTTATCCGGGAGGATTTTTTTGGAAAAGATGAACAAGTCAGGGAAATCGTTAAAAATTATTCTGACAAAGAGCTCAAAAGATTGAAGAGAGGCGGGCATGATCAGCTTAAAATCTACAATGCTTATCGCGCTGCGGTCAAGCATGAGGGTCAGCCGACCATTATTTTGGCTCAGACCATCAAGGGCTATGGTCAGGGCGAGGCCGGAGAAGCCAGCAACGTGGCCCATCAGACCAAAAAGCTGGATGAGGAGCAGCTAAGGTATTTTAGAGACCGCTTTAAAGTCCCCCTTTCGGATGAGGATTTGGCACAAATACCATTCGTCAAGCCTGATGATGATAGCAAAGAAATCAAATACCTCCATGAGAGAAGAAAGGAATGTGGAGGTTACATCCCAGAAAATAAGGATGAAAGTAAAGCACTTAAAATGCCGGATGAATCCATTTTTGAGAATTTTTTTGACGGTTCGGGAGAGGATGAAGTAGCTACTACCATGGTTATGGTCAAGATTCTCGGGCAGCTTCTGCGGGATGAGACTTACGGCAAATTCACCGTGCCCATTATTCCCGATGAATCCAGAACTTTCGGCATAGAATCATTATTCAGACAGGTGGGGATTTATGCCCCACACGGACAGCAATACGAGCCTGTCGATGAGGAAAGCCTACTATATTACAAGGAGTCTAAGGATGGGATTCTCTTGGAAGAAGGCATCAGTGAGGCAGGCTGCATGAGCGAGTTTATAGCAGCAGGAACTTCTTATTTATCCCATGGTATTCCCATGCTCCCTTTCTACTTTTTCTATTCCATGTTCGGATTTCAGCGCATAGGGGATTTGGTTTGGGCAGCCTCAGATTCCAGAGCCAAGGGCTTTTTGATTGGTGGGATCTCAGGCCGCACAAGTATGCCAGGCGAAGGACTACAACATCAAGATGGGCAAAGCCATGTATATGCTTATGCATTTCCTACTTTGAGAGCTTATGATCCCTGTTTTGCTTACGAGCTCGCAGTCATTGTCCAGGAGGGAATCCGAAGAATGTATGTGAAAAAGGAAAATCTGTTTTACTACATCACAGTTGGAAATGACACTTATCCCATGCCCGAGATGCCTTCAGATAGCCGTGAAGGGATCCTACGGGGCATGTATCGATTTAAAAAATCCAAGAGCAGAAACCGGAAGCGGAAATGCCATCTTTTTGGAAGTGGGGCTATTTTGACCGAAGTGATCAAAGCTGCAGAATTGCTGGAGGAGAAATATAATGTGGCCGCGGATATCTGGAGCATTACCAGCTACAAATCACTTTATGATGATGCCATAGATACAGATCGTAAAAACCGACTCAATGCGCAGCTTAATCCCGAACCAAATTACATTCAACAATGCCTTGAGGATGAAAACGGCGTGCTCGTAGCAGCTTGCGATTATTTAAAAGCATTGCCAGAATCTGTCGCAAAATGGTTTCCGCGAAAATTGACCGCTTTGGGAACGGATGGATTTGGAAGAAGCGATACCAGAGCGGCTCTTAGGCAGTTTTTTGAAGTCAACGCCCAGCACATTGCTTTCGCAGTGCTTTATGAACTTACCCGGGAGGGGCAGATGGATGCTGCCGAATTACAGAAAGCAGCAAGGGATATGGAAATAGATCCCAAAAAATCAAATCCCAGAATATCCTGATTCTTCAAAGAACAAAACAAAAAAATTATGGCTATAGAAGTAAAAATCCCACAAATATCAGAAGGCGTAGATACTGCACAAGTGGCAGAAATACTCGTCTCTGAAGGCGACAGCATTACCAAGGATCAGTCTGTCATTGCTGTGGAAACCGATAAAGCCTCAGTTGAAGTCCCCTCTTCAGATGCTGGAAAAGTGAAGGAAATAAAGGTGAAAGAGGGAGATGAGGTCAAGGTGGGAGATGTGATTTTGATCCTTGAGGAGGAGGAGGAGAGTTCAAAAGATGATGAAGAAGAAAGCTCCGATGAAGAAGAAAAAGAGGATAAAAGCCAGGAATCAAAAGATAAAGAGGCGAAAGAGTCGAAATCAAAGGACGAGCAAGATAAAAAAGCGAAAGACGAAAAGAAGAAAGTAAACGAGGAGAAAAAAGATAAAAAAGATAAAGAAGCGCAAGAGGAAGATCAGGGGAAAAAAGACCAAGAAGAAGATCAAGAGGAGGAGGTGACCGAGGAGAAGACCAAAAATCAAGAACAGAAAAGCACGAAGGGGCAGGATGAAAATGTCCCCGCTTCCCCGAGTGTCCGTCGTCTTGCACGGGAAATCGGAGTGGATATTGCCAGTATCTCTGGAAGCGGACCGGGGGGTAGGATTACTGCCGAAGATGTCAAATCTCAGTCCAAAGAGAAGACTCAGAAAGATTCCTCCATTAAAAACACGGAACTTCCTGATTTCAGTCAGTGGGGGAGCATTTCAAAAGAGCCCCTATCCAATATCCGGAAATCCATTGCCAAAAATATGGCTACTGCCTGGAATACCGTTCCACACGTTTTCCAGTTTGACGAAGCTGATATTTCCGGAATTCAGGAATACATGAAGGAAAATGAGGAAAAGGCAGCTGAAGCTGGAGGGAAGCTGACCTTGACAGCAGTCTTATTGAAAGTGATGGCCAATGCGCTTCAGCAGTTTCCGATCTTCAATGCCAGTCTGGATATGGATAATGAAGAAGTAATTCTTAAAAACTATTACCATATCGGTATTGCAGTAGATACTGAAAAAGGCCTGTTGGTTCCGGTTATTCGGGACGTAAATCAGAAAAGCATTATCGATTTGGCTGTAGCGCTTTCAGAATTGGCAGAGAAGGCAAGATCAGGCAAGCTGGAGCCAGAAGAAATGAAAGGTGGAAATATTACCATCTCCAATCTCGGTGGTATCGGCGGCACCAATTTCACCCCCATTGTATATCCTACCCAAGTGGCTGTTTTGGGAATTTCCAGAGCAAAACAGCAACCAGTCTTTTTGGATGGAAGCTTCCAGCCCCGACCCATTTTACCTCTGAGCTTGTCCTACGATCATCGCCTGATTGATGGTGCTGCCGGAGCAGAATTTTTAAGATGGATCTGTCAGGCGCTCGAGGATCCCTATAAGGCGTTGTTGGGTTCCTAAACTTTAAAATTCTGAAAAATGGCTAATAAACAGGATAAAGAAATCGTAATCATAGGGGCTGGTCCCGCTGGATATTCGGCCGCCTTCAAAGCAAGCGATCTGGGCTTGAATGTAACCCTGATCGATGATTCCCCAAATCCCGGTGGTACCTGTCTTTTCGAAGGTTGTATTCCCGTTAAAACTTTATTAGAACAGTTGAGGATAAAAGAGATCGCATCAAAAGCTGAGGCTATGGGTTTAACATATAAAGAGCCGGAAATGGACTTGGAGGCGATTATCAAATGGAAGAAAACCATGGTCAAGGACCTTACAGAGGGAATAGGATTGATGTCAAAAGAAAGAAATATTTCCTATTTGAGAGGAATAGCCAGGTTTGTAGCTGAAAATGAAATAGAAGTACAGACTCATCAAGGAGAAGAAAAAATAATCCGGTTTGAAAAAGCAATTATTGCAACAGGTTCTTTTCCCAAATCTTTACCAGAAGTGGATTTTGACCATGAAAAGGTCATTGATTCCACAGATGCCCTTCAACTCAAAGAGATTCCAGAATCCATACTAATCGTTGGCGGAGGGTTTTTATCGACTGAATTGGGTAGTTTATACAAAGCCCTTGGTGCCCAGGTCTCGGTAGTTGAAGAAACAGCGGGCATGCTTTCCTGGCTTGATCAGGACCTGACCCGGATTTTCAATAAACAGAACGAGGAGATTTTTGAAGAGGTCTTTTTGGAGACAACGGTAGCGAAAGTTCAGAAAGGTGAAAAGAAAGTAGCCGTGAAATTAAATAGTCAGGAGGATCAATTAGAAAGGGAATATGACCTTATTTTGATCGCAATAGGCCGTATTCCAAATACCTCCAATCTGAATTTGGATAAGATAGGTTTAGCTATGGATGAAAGTGGATTCATAAAAGTAGACCAAGACCATAAAACAAACTTAAATCATATCTACGCCATAGGGGATATTATCGGTAAACCGATGTATGCCAATAAAGCATATTATGATGGGCAATTGGTCGCAGAGGTCATTGCAGATGAATACAAAGATGGATTTCTTCCAAAAGCATTTCCTGCTGTAATATCTTCTACCCAATCAGAATTAGCCTGGTGTGGATTGACTGAGAAGGAAGCTAAAGAAAAGGGGATTGAAATCGAAGTAGTGAAATTTCCCTGGTCAGCTTCGGGAAGGGCAGCTTCTATAGGGATCAAAGAAGGGCTCACCAAACTGATATTGGATCCTGAAGGTGGGAAAATACTAGGTGGAGGAGTCGTGGGAGAAGAAGCAGGTAGTTTAATCGCTGAAATCGCTTTCGGCATCGACATGTCGGCCACAGCTGAAGATATTTCACTGACTATACATCCTCATCCCACTCTTTCAGAAACCATTATGGAATCAGCAGAAAGCCTTTTTGGAAGTGCCACCCATTTCATGGGAAATAATAAATAAAAATCAGACAGCTACATGGCAGAACGTAAAGAGGCAGAACTGGTAGTGATCGGAGCAGGACCGGGAGGTTATGCAGCGGCTTTCCGGGCTGCTGATCTGGGAGTGGAAGTGACTTTGATCGATCCTGAAGCCAATCCTGGAGGAGTCTGCCTGTACCGTGGGTGTATTCCTTCCAAGTCACTTTTACATCTGGCCAAAATAAAGCAAGAAACAGAAGAGGCAGAAAAATGGGGAGTAACCTTCGAGGAGCCCACTGTAGATCTGGAAAAAGTCAATAACTGGAAAAATCAAATCATCGATAAGCTCACCTCTGGTTTGGGGAAATTGACAGAAAACCGAAAAATCGAATACATCCGGGGCAAAGCAAAATTTGACTCAGAAAAGACGCTTCAAGTAGAAAATCAGGATGGAGGGAGTTTTAAACTTACTTTTCAGAAAGCCATAATTGCTACAGGCTCCCTTCCGGTAAATCTGCCGGAGATCGAATTTGACCATGAAGTCATTATCGATTCTGCCGATGCATTGCAGATCAGTAAAATTCCCGAAAATATGCTGATTATAGGTGGAGGCTACATCGGCCTGGAACTGGGCTCTGTTTATGCAGCTTTTGGCTGCAAAGTATCGGTGGCGGAGATGACTGCCGGTTTTCTTCCTGGGGCGGACCGCGATTTGGTAGCCATATTTGAAAAGCAAAGCCGGAGACTTTTTGAATCTGTGTATTTTGAGACCAAAGTGGAAAAAGTAGCAGTGGAAGAGGGAAAAGCAACAGTGACCTTAACCAATAAAAAAGGGGATCAGGAGAAGGTTTTTGATAAGGTTTTGATGGCGGTAGGCAGGAAGCCCAATTCCGCATCATTGAATCTTGAGAAAGCCAATTTGGAAACTGACGATAAGGGATTTATAAAAGTCGATTCTCAAAGAAGAACCAATGTCGAACATATTTTCGCAATAGGGGATATTACCGGAGAGCCTTTGCTCGCCCACAAAGCCACACATGAAGGAAGATTGGCAGCTGAAGTAATAGCTGGTAAAAAAGGTGCGGCCTTTGATCCGAAATCTATCCCCGGAATTGTTTATACCAATCCCGAAATAGCTTGGTGTGGTTTGACAGAAACACAGGCTAAAGAAAAAGGAATGGATGTGAAAATCTGCCGGTTCGATTGGCCAGCATCCGGAAAGGCAGCTATCAAAAATGCAGAAAATGGATTGACCAAACTGATTTTCGATTCCAAAACCGGAAGGATATTAGGAGGGGGAGTAGCCGGGAAAGATGCCGGTATATTAATTCCCCAAATCAGTTTGGCAATTGAAATGTCCGCCCTTGCAAGGGAGATTGCTTTTACAGCATATCCCCATCCGACTTTATCCGAAACGATAAAGGAGGCCGCCCAGCAATTTTCGGGCAAGGCTACGCATGAAACAAAGGACTAGGGAGCAATTTCAGACTTATTTTACAATCAGACGAGCGTCGGCTATTACCGCTCCATCTTTTCGTCCAAATACCGGGTTTAGATCGATTTCCTTTATCTGAGGAAAGTCAGAAACCAATTGAGAAATCCGCAATAGAAATTCTGCCAACTGACCTTTGTCGACTGCGGACATTCCCCGGATACCTTCCATTATTTTTTGGGATTTAATTCCTTCGATCATGGCCAAAGCTTCTGATTTGCCGATAGGAGCTTTTCGGAAAGTG
>CAZFSC010000102.1:9218-12409 GCA_964521585.1 uncultured Limnohabitans sp. | reverse complement strand
CAGATCGCCAGAGACGAATTTGGGGTTCCTCATATTTTCGGAAAGACAGATGCAGATGTAGCATATGGTTTGGCCTGGGCACATGCAGAGGATGATTTTGAAACCATCCAGAAAACACTCCTTGCCGGGAAGCGGATGGTGGGACGTGTCTATGGACAAGAAGGGGCAGCAGTCGATTTTTTCGGACATTTATTACAGACATCGGAGCTGGCAGCTGCCAAATACGAAACTGCCTATTCAGAATCCTTTAAGAAATTACTGGAGGGCTATGCAGCCGGCATGAATGATTTTGCTTTGGCTCATCCGGAGGAAATCTTACTTCAGGATGCCTTTCCGGTAACCACCAAAGAAATCACCGCTGCATATATTCTTTCGCTGGCGCAAATGTCCGGAGCAGACAAAGCTGTACAGCAAATTGTATCAGGCAAGGTGAAAACTACCCCATTTGATGCAGATCCTAAAGGCTCCAATGCCATTGCGATTCATTCTTCGAGGACAGTTTCGGGAGAAAACTTTTTGGCGATCAATTCACATCAACCCTTGGAAGGACCGGTTGCTTGGTACGAAGCGCATTTGGTTTCAGAGGAGGGCTGGAATATGCTGGGAGGACTTTTCCCCGGAGGAGCAATGATTTTTCACGGGGTGAATGAAAATTTGGGATGGGCTCACACGGTGAATTCTCCCGATTTATTAGACTTGTACCAATTGGAAATCAATCCGGAAAATGAAGATCAATATCTGGTAGATGGAGAATGGCTGAATCTGGAAGAAGAAACCGTCTGGCTTCGGGTGAAACTCCTGGATCTGATCACCATCCCCTTTCCTAAAAAAATCTGGCGAAGCATCTATGGACCGACCTTGGTCACGGAACAAGGCACATTTTCCATTCGATTGGGCGCTCTTGAAAAAATCGGTGCACCAGAGCAATGGTGGAGAATGAATAAGGCCAGAAACTTTTCGGAATTTCGGGAGGCCATGAGCAGAATGGAACTCACGAGTTTCAATACGGTCTATGCAGATAACTTTGATACGATTTTTTATGTAAGCAATGGGTTACTCCCAATCCGAAATCCGGAATTTGTATATACTGGAACTGTCCCCGGAAATACCCGGAAGACACTTTGGGACAGCTTTCATTCCTTTGATCAACTTCCCCAGCAGTTCAATCCCAAATCAGGCTACTTATTCAATACCAATCATTCTCCATTCAAAGCCAGCGGGTATGCTGATAATTTAAGTCCGGAAAACTATCCGAAAACCATGAATTATTCTCTTCGGGATAATAACCGCTCGACCCGATTCAGGGAATTGATGCTAGACTCAGGAAAAATCTCCTACCAGCGATTCAAAGAAATCAAATACGATGGGCAATTGCCTCAAACACTTGCCTATCGGACAAACATGGACCAGCTTTTTGGCTTGGACCCTAAAAAGTATCCAGATATTTCAGTTCAAATCGAAACATTGAAAAATTGGGACAGAACTTCCGGTGTATCCAGCGAAGGAGCGGCGGTTTTCGCTTTTGTCTATTACTATTGGTGGGACAAGTTTGACAAAGCTGGTAGAAATGCGGAAGAAAGTCTTACAGAGGAAGAATCTGTCGAGAGCCTCCGTGCAGCAAAAGTACATTTCGAAACTTATTTCGGAAAAGAACTCGTAAGTCTTGGAGAATATCAGAAATTGGTAAGAGGTGAAAAAGCTCTTCCACTTCCGGGAATCGATGATGTGATCACTGCCATGCGTTCATTGTCCTGGGAAAATGGCAGAAGAAAAGGGACACAGGGAGAATCCTACATCATGATGGTTCGATTTGGAGACGGGCTACCTGAGATCGAAACCATCAATGTATTTGGTGCAAGCAATGACCCGGAAAGCCCGCATTTTGATGACCAGATGGAACTGTTCCTGAATCAAAAATTAAAACCAATGAGTTTGGATAAAGATGAGGTATTGAAAAATGCCAAACGTATCTACAGCCCTGGAATGAAATGATTAATTTCTATCAATTGCTTTGAATTGGGTTACGGATTGATTGAATTCGATCCAGATTTTAGATCAACTGCAAATCAAAATCCCGGAAGGCATCCAATAAGGAATCCTGGGGATCTAGTTCGGTGACTAGCGTATGAACCGCCGTCATATCACAGGTCTTGTATTTTTGAACTGAGTGTAATTTGTCGGAAACTGATAAAATAACTGTCTTTTTCGCAGCCCGAATCATCGCCTGTTTTACTTGAATCACTTCCCAGTCAAATTCGGTCAGGCCATGTTTTGGGTCCAAATATCCTGTACCAAGGATGCAAAGATCCACTCTCAACTGCGATAAGGAATTCACCACTGTACCACCTACAGCAAACTTGGCATCGTGCAATAACTTACCTCCCAAAAAAATCACCTCTACATCCTTATGTTCCAAAAGTGCCATGGCCACATGAAGACTAGGCGTAAATACAGTCAACCGTAACTTCTTGGGAATTATATTCGCCACCTCTAAATTGGTAGTACCTCCACTCATTAGGATAACTTGCCCATCGGAGAGCAGGGAAACTGTCTTCTCTGCAATTTTGATTTTCTTTGATTTGAGATAGATGTTTCCATCATCTTTTGAAAAAGTCATAAACCCAAAAGAGGTAGCCCCCCCATGTACTTTTTTGAGTTTTTTCTCTTGATCCAGTTCCTTTACATCCCTGCGCACAGTATCAATTGATACATTCAAAGATTCAGATAAGTCATTTAACAATACACGATGATGTAAATGGACCTGGTCCAAAATGTACTTCTGTCTTTCCTCTTTGAGCATATCGGGCAAAAATTAATAATTCGTAAACTAGCAAAAACAGCAAGAACTTGCAAGATTAAATAGAGCCGGAAAAATAATGGCAAAATATTGCGCTCTTTCATTCCTCTACTTGCGATTTTCTAGCTAGTTTAGCTTGAGATTCCAATAAGCCTATCCCGCTCGTCCGAACCAAAAAAGCAAGACCGATGACTATCAGCAACTTATTTCGAAGAATTTATGATTCCGGGCTGATTTTAATGTTTTTGCTTCTAATCGCCTGCAGTCCCAATGCTACTTTCAGAATCATAGACAAACCAATTACCTGGAATGAGGAGCGTGAGCAATTGTCTCTTCAATATCTAAAAGAAAGACACGGCCTTGACCAAAAAACTGCAAGCATAACTCCGCAGAT
>CAZFSC010000102.1:4100-9118 GCA_964521585.1 uncultured Limnohabitans sp. | reverse complement strand
GATGCGCCTTTGACGAAAGCCCAATTGGAATCAAATGAAAAGCTTATCAGATACCTGAAAAAAAAATATCCCATCGAGTATGTCATCGGTCATCATGAATATCAGAAATTTCAAACCACTCCTATTTGGAAAGAAAATGATCCTGATTACCGAACTGTAAAAACCGATCCGGGAGATAAATTCATGAAAAAACTTCGTAAAAACCTCGCTGACCTTGAACTTAAACCAATACCTTCCCAATAATCCTTCCTAGATCCAATTTGCAATCAAGCATGCCTAAAAAACCACAAATTGAGATAAATATTTACCACGCAAGATTCCATGTGGCCAATTAAATTCTATTATAAACACATGAAAAGCACCAATTCTGTTTTTTCCCTTTTTCTTATTTTAATTTTATTTCTGGGAGCTTGTAAAACACAGCAGCCAATCAGTCCCGGCACAAAATCTTCATCTCCCATTCCTTCAAGCCCAAAATCCAATCCAACTCTTCCCAGTAGCCCTCTTCCTAAAGCCACGGTAGCCCTTCAGCCACTTTCATTTCAGCCGAAAGAAATGCCCCGGGAGTTTCGTGGTGTCTGGATTGCTACAGTTGCCAATATTGACTGGCCGATTTCTGGTACGGATCCTTACGAGAAACAAAAGCGGGATTTTTTAGCCATCCTGGATTACTACAAAAACCTCAACTTCAATGCTGTCATCGTACAGGTGCGGACTGCCGGTGATGCTTTCTATCCCAGCAATCTGGCACCTTGGTCCAAATACCTAACAGGAAAACAAGGAAAAGCCCCCAACACTACTGAAAATCCATTGACTTGGATGATTCAGGAAGCTCATGCCAGAGGATTGGAGTTTCATGCCTGGCTTAATCCCTATCGAGCTACAATGAATCTCGAAACAGCGGAACTCAGCCCTGAACACGATTTCAATAAGCACCGAAACTGGATGCTGAAATACGACACAAAATGGTATTACGATCCGGGATTGCCTGAAGTCAAAAATCACCTGCTGGCTGTGATCAAAGAAATCGTGGATAATTACGATGTAGATGCCATCCATTTCGACGATTATTTCTATCCCTATCGCGTTCCGAAACTGGATTTTCCAGACAAAGCCAGCTACAACAAATACAAAAAACCCGGGCAATCGCAGGAAGATTGGCGTCGTCAAAATGTCAATGAATTGATTTTTGCTTTGAATCAAACCATCAAAGCCAGCAAGCCATGGGTGCAGTTTGGTATCTCTCCCTTTGGCGTCTGGAGAAATCAGGACAAAGACCCCAAGGGATCTCCTACCCGTGCGGGTCAAACCAACTATGACGATTTATTTGCGGATGTATTGCTTTGGATGAAAAATGGCTGGATCGATTACCTGATCCCACAGCTGTACTGGAGCATGGAGCATCCACTGGCTTCCCATCGGAAACTCAACGACTGGTGGTCAAACAATTCCTTTGGGACCAACATCTACATCGGCAACGGCCCTTATAAAATCAGGGAAGACTCCGACGTGGCTTGGAAAAACCCTAGAGAAATCAATACGCAAGTTTCCTACACCCGTACTCTTCCCCAGATTCAGGGGAATGCTTTCTTCTCAGCCAAATCCATGATGATGAAAAATCAGGATGTGGCCCAGTTGCTCAAAACTGAGCTATACAATGAGCCTACTCTTCCTCCTGATTTCCGACCAAAATCTCCGTCCATCATCGATATTCCGAAGGTTTTGGAAGTAAAGGCAAACAATCAGCTCACTCAGATCAATCTTGAAAAACCACTTGATCCGGCTATCCGCTATGGTATGATTCAAGGCGCCAATGAACTGAATTTGCTTGCTGATGCAAAAATCCATACCGTCTGGGTCGGTGGAAGCCGTGCGCGGACCTTAGAAGTGCCCAGTCTGAATACCAAGTTCATTTCAATCCGATGGATCGACCATTTTGGCAGAATCGTCCAAACGCAAGTATATCAAATCCCATAAATCAAGCCTATGAAAGACATGCTTGTTCGGCTTATCGGACTTCCTGAATACCGGGAATCAGAGACAGATCTCTTTAAAAAAGAGAATGTTGTTTTTCGCCGGTCTATCGCTCCAGAGAAACATTTGGTGGCAGATTGGGTCTTCGATCATTTTGGAACGTACTGGAAATCTGAGGTTGAAGTTGCCTTCTGCCGTCAACCGGTGTCGGTTTGGTTGGCGCAAAGAGGAAGCGATATTCTGGGCTTTGCATGCTATGAAGCCACGGCAAGGAATTTCTTCGGGCCTACCGGGACTCTGGAATCCGAGCGTGGCAAAGGAATAGGAAAGATACTGCTGCTCAAATCCCTGGAATCCCTCCGCGAAATGGGCTATGCCTATGCGATCATCGGAGGGGTGGGGCCTTCTGATTTTTATGAAAAAACGGTAAGCGCTAAAGTCATCGAAGGCTCCGAAATCAGTATCTATGAAAACTTAATTCGAAAACCATGATCCAAAAATCCGGAAAATCCCCTTGGCTTTGGGTCCCGTCACTTTACCTCACTGAGGGAATTCCCTATATTCTGATCATCGTGGTATCGGTGGTGATGTACAAGAAACTGGGGGTTTCAAACGCTGACATCGGGCTTTATACCAGTTTGTTGTATCTCCCCTGGGTGATCAAGCCGATCTGGAGTCCAATTGTGGACTTGATTGGAACAAAGCGAAAATGGTTTTTAAGCATGCAGTTTCTTCTCGCCTTGGTTTTTCTCGGTGCAGGTCTGACCACTCCAGCCAGCAATTTTTTCTTTTTGACCTTGGCCTTCTTTTGGATGGGAGCATTTGCCTCGGCGACCAATGATATTGCATCCGATGGGATGTACCTGATTGCACTTAAGCCCGAACAGCAAAGTTTTTTTGTGGGTTTGAGAGGCACCTTCTACCGGATAGGAATGATTACCGGACAAGGCCTAATCGTCATCATCGCCGGCTACCTAGAGACCTCTTTAGGGGATAATACCCAGGCCTGGTCTTGGACAATGATCATCGTGGCCGGACTCATGCTGCTTCTTACTGTCATCAATTACTTTACCACCCCAGTCATTGAGGAAAACCAGCCTTCCAGTCTTAAGCGCACCAAAGCAGAGGAGCGGGCCAACTTCTTAAAAGTTTTTGAAACCTTTTTTACCAAGAAAAATATTATAATCTCACTCACTTTTGTATTGATCTATCGGCTTGGAGAATCCCAACTGGTCAAAATGGCTTCACCTTTTCTTCTGGATGAAAAGGCAGATGGAGGACTGGCAATCAGCACTGCTGATTATGGATTGATTTACGGTACCGTTGGGGTGGTAGCATTGCTTCTTGGGGGAATTCTTGGCGGAATCGCCATTTCCCGGGATGGCCTTGGCAAGTGGATGATCCCGATGGCTCTTTCCCTGAATCTTCCCAACTTACTTTATATCGCTTTGGCTTACTTCCAGCCAGACAGTTTGTTTTTCGCCGGAGGCGTCGTGATAATCGAGCAATTTGGCTATGGCTTTGGGTTTGCCGCATACATGGTTTTCCTGATTTACCTCGCTGAAGGAATGTTCAAAACTTCGCATTATGCCATCGCTACCGGATTTATGGCAATGGGAATGATGCTACCGGGCATGGTATCTGGGTACATCCAGGAATGGCTGGGATATACCGGTTTTTTCATCTGGGTGGGTCTGGCTATGATCCCGGCGATAGCTATTGCAGCAAGTGTCAAATACCCAAAAGAATTTGGGAAGAAAATCGAATAGAAATAGGTTTGGAAGGAAATGGCAAGCTTGGATTAGGGACTAGGTCTGGGAATTTAGTATCTTAATCAGAACCTCTGTGGAAGCTTTTCAAATTAATATGGTCAACATCTTAAAATCTAAATACCTTGAAATTTCCAGTTTCTAAAAAACAAAAAGTAGCCCAATTTTTTTTACCTGCGGCTTTTGTTCATGATTCAGAAGAAAACTACCAAGTTCTGGAGAATCTGATCAAAGAACAGGAAATCGGAGGTTTGACCTTTTTTCACAGCAGACAATCCGCTGCCGCCAACTTCGAAAAAAGAGCTGAAGTTCTGGATGTAGCCGGTACTTTGGAGAAAATGACAGCTTTGATCAACCGCTATCAAGCAGTTTCAAAGATTCCACTATTAATCAGCATTGACGGGGAGTATGGACTGGCGATGCGAATTGAAAAAACCCCGCAATATCCCTTTGCCATCTCGCTGGGAGCGATAGCTTCTGATTCGGAAAACCTTGTCGAAGAGGTGGGATACCGAATGGGAATGGATATGAAAAAAGCCGGAATACATCTGAACTTGGCCCCTTGTGCAGATGTGAATACCAATCCAAATAATCCGGTAATCGGTTACAGATCTTTTGGTACCGATCCGAAAAAAGTAGCCGCTCTTGCTCTCGCCAATTACCGGGGGATGAAAAGAGCCGGTATCGGAGCCTGTTTTAAGCATTTTCCAGGACATGGAGATACTGCGGTTGATTCTCACCTTGGTTTGCCGATTCTGAATAAAAGTAAAGCCGAATTGCAGGCGGAGGAATTGATTCCCTTTCAAGTCGGAATTGATCATGGTGTGGAGATGATCATGGTGGGACACTTGGCAGCTCCTTCAATTTCGGGAGGGAAAGAGGTTGCTGCCAGTATTTCCAGAGAAATCACCACGGATCTTTTGAAAGGAGAAATGGGCTTTACAGGAATAGTGATTTCTGATGCCTTAAATATGAAAGCAGTAGCCAAACATTTTCCTGAACCAGGAAGATTGGAACTGGAAGCTTTCAGAGCTGGCAATGACTTGCTCTGTTTTTCGGACCATGTAGAAGAAGGAATAGCCAAAATTTCAGAAAACTGCCCAGAAGAGGAAATCGATACAGTTTTTGATAAAATCATGGCCTTAAAAGAAGGTCTGGGCGTGCTAGATTTTAATGAAATTCCGGTACCAAGCTTTGATTGGGAAGCCCATAGCGAGCTGCAGCTCAAACTTGCACGGCAATATGTTCAACTCTACCATGGAGTTTTAGAACCCG
>CAZFSC010000102.1:0-4000 GCA_964521585.1 uncultured Limnohabitans sp. | reverse complement strand
GAAAAAATGTATTTTGATTCACTTTGGAAACCCACTGGCATTACAGCATTTTGAAAATCTGGAAAAATGCCATGCTGTGATTTGCGCGTTTCAGGATTTTGAAGAAACACAAAAAGTCGTTTTAAACCTTTTCTAAAAGGGTCAAAAGACTTATTCCCGTTCAGATATTTAAGATCATTTTCTTATATTCCAAGACAGGATTTTTTTTAGGAATGTAAAATCGAGCAAGTAGGTGGCTTCTAATTCTGGGGTGATTGTTCAAGTTGCGAGATTCTGTGTGGCAATTAAAAATCAAATTAATAACACATGAAAAAGCGATATAAAATCCCTGGTGTGTTTGTGGAAGAATTAAGTTTTTTCCCAAAGCCGATAGAAGCTGTTTCCACTGACGTCGCTGCGTTTATTGGCTATACTGAGAAAGCCATTCGAAACAATAAGTCTCTCATTCAGATTCCGACACGGATCACTTCCTTGCTGGAATTTGAGGCCTATTTTGGCAAAGCCTATTCACCTCAATTTGAGATCCTGCCGGAACAGGCAAATGATCCTTTTCCGGTCTTGATCAACGGTCAGAGAAAAACCATTTCTCTTCACGATAGACAAATGGGATTCTTATATCCTGCTGTCCTTGCTTTTTTTGAAAATGGGGGTAAAACCTGCTATATCATTTCGGCGGCTACCTATGCAGATCAAGCCAGTCTGATCATTGAAAAATCTGCCTTATTGAAGGGATTGACCAAACTGGAAAAGGAGTCTGAACCAGCAATTGTGGCAGTTCCGGATGCGGTGCTTCTGGGAAATCAATCTTATGAAATCTATCAAGCGATGCTCTTGCACTGCGCCAAATTCAGAAATCGATTTGCTATTTTGGACATTCCGCATGGTTTTGAGCAAAACAACGCCGGTTTTGATCGTATCCGTGATTTCCGGTCAGGCATAGGCAATCAGCACTTGGGCTTTGGTGCAGCCTACTATCCTTGGTTAATTGCAAGTTTTCTGATCTTGGATGAGTTGGAAATTTTAAAGCGCCTCTCAGAATTAAACCTAGCCGAAATATTGCCGGAGACACACGCACAGTCCTTTTTAAATTCCAGTCCTACACCAACGGGATCCTATTTACACCAAGGGCTTTTGAGTTTCAGTCCTACCTATTCCACACTGCTTCAAACAATCCAAAAAAAGTTGCGATTAATGCCTCCTTCCGGATTTGTTGCAGGAGTTTATTCATTGGTTGACAATACCAGAGGAGTATGGAAAGCTCCTGCTAACGTATCCCTGAATTCGGTAAACGGGCTAACCCTTAGTATTTCTGATCAGGATCAGGAAATCCTGAATCAGGATGTCTCCGGTAAGTCAATTAACGCTATCCGGGAGTTTCAAGGAAGAGGATTTCTTGTTTGGGGAGCCCGAACCTTGGCTGGTAACGACCATGAATGGAAGTATGTCTCTGTTAGACGCTTGCTGATCATGATCGAGCAGTCCATTCAAAATGGAATTAAATCCTATGTGTTTGAACCGAATGACGCCAATACTTGGTCTTCGATCAGGTCAAAGTGTCAAAACTTTCTCCAATTATTATGGCGAAGAGGAGCATTAGCCGGCTCCAAGCCTGAGCATGCATTTTTCGTAAAGGTAGGGCTCGGTGAATCAATGAGTGCCGAGGATATTTTTGAGAAAAAATTGATTGTGGAAATTGGATTGGCGGCAATGCGTCCCGCCGAGTTTATTATCCTCAGAATTCAATTGAATTTAAAGGGCTAATCAGCTACCCCTCCAAGGGTTTTGAGTCCTTGGAGGGGTAGGTATTTACTTCTTCACTCCAAATTTATACTCAATCTTATGCTCGTATTTCTCGCCTGGTCTTAAGACCGGAGAAGGGAAATTTTCATGGTTAATCGCATCCGGCCAATTTTGGGATTCCAGACAAAAACCCCAGTGTTTTTCATAGACTTTTCCATCTGCTCCGGGGTAGGATGCCAGGAAATTTCCGGTATAAAATTGTACCCCGTTATTATCTGAATACATATCCAGCGTCCGACCACTTGCAGGATGAACTACCTGAACAAAGTGCTTCATCTCATCACTCGGCGACATTTTCATCACCAGATTATGATCAAAACCCTCTCCTTCATTGGCAGCTATCTGATCTCTCAAAACTTTTGGTTCTCTAAAATCGAAGGGAGTTCCGGCTACATCTTTGATTTCTCCCGTTGGAATCAGTTGATCATCTACAGGGATATAAGCATCTGCATGGAACTGAAAGACATGATCTTGGACATCGCCACTCATTCCACTTAAGTTAAAGTAGGTATGATTGGTCAGATTGACGATAGTAGTTTGATCGGTAACTGCCTCAAATCGGATTCGCAACACATTGTCAGTGGTAAGTTCCATCCAAAGCACCGTTGCAAGATTTCCCGGAAACCCTTCTTCCCCATCCGGACTGAGATAGCTCATTTTGACTCCGACAAGGGAGTCGTTGGAGTAAGGTTCAGAGCGCCAGACTTTCTTGTTGAATCCTTCAATACCTCCATGAAGCGTATTAGGACCGTTATTCTTTGCCAGCTGATACGTTTTTCCTTCCAATTCAAATTTTCCATTTGCGATTCGATTAGCAACCCTGCCAGCGGTTGCTCCAAAAAATGGGTTTGCCTTTGTCAAAAATTCAGGAATGCTATCCAGGGTCAAGGTGATGTTTTCAATATTTCCATTTTTATCCGGGGTGGAAATCCGGGAGATCAACCCACCGTAATTGCTCATTTCTACCTGCATGGTACCATTGTCTAGCGAATATTTAAAAATATCCTGATCCTGGATCTGAGCCACTTTTTCTACTTTAATCATAAGGTTGGTTTCATTGGATTGAGTTTCTTGTAAAGGCTTCTCTTGACAAGAAACAATTACCAAGGCAAGAAAACTGAGAGTAAGACTGATGCTAAAACTGAGATTTTTCATAAGTATAAGGGTCTGGTAAACAAAAAGGAAATAATAAAACTGTTCATTTGCGTTGATGATTGCTCTCAATTTTGGAAAGCTCAGCATCCAATCTTGTCCGATCATAAATCTTCCCGCCCATCACGACCATCAACGGTCTTCTCATAGTTTCCAGATCCTCCAGTGGATTCTTTTCTACCAAAACAAAATCTGCGGCAGCACCCTTTTTAATCACTCCCCAGTCGCCCTTTTGGTCAAAATAAAGCGCTGGGACAAGTGTCCCCGAACGCAAAATTTCCAGATTCGACATTCCGGCTTCAGACATCATCTCGATTTCATGATGAATGGAAAATCCAGGCACATTAAATACCTGAGGTGAGTCGGAACTCATCAAGATCGGAACTCCAGCCTGATGAAGTTTAAGGAATAGTTGATTTCTGAATTCCAGATAGGGCTTCACATTTTTCTGGGAAAGAACGCCCTGATTTTCGAGAACCTTTTTTTGATTTACCCACTGCTGAATCTGAAGGCCCGGAAGGTACTTCATCTCCGGAGCCAATCTGAACGAATCAGCAGGCACATATCCGAAATATCGATCAAAAAGCGTCAAAGTTGGAGCAACGTAAGTGTTGTTTTTTAGTGTCAATTTGATCAGATCAAGAAGCCTACTTTGATCCACCTCTCCCACCAACAACATATTGAATGGCCCTGCTATGGTCGGATCTAATCTGGATTTGTCAGCAATCATCGCCTCCAAATAGCCATCCATATGCTCTACTGACTTGTAACCATTCTGTATACTGGTTTCCAGTCCTACATCGATAGAAATATGTCCTCCAAATGGGATATCAACTGCCTTTGCTGTCTCGGCAATGGCTAAAAACTTTTCCTCTGTCAATCCCGGATGCAGTTTAAGATGATCGTATCCGGCTGCTTTTTGTGAACCTACCATTTGAGAACCCATCTGCGGAGTTTCGACGGAATTTCCATTCAGAGAGGGCCCTGAAATAAACATCCTTGGACCGGGAATTTCTCCTTTTTTCACCTTTTCCTTCAAAGCCAAATG
>CAZFSC010000101.1:0-12497 GCA_964521585.1 uncultured Limnohabitans sp. | reverse complement strand
TCAGCAACTATCCTGATTATCAGATAATCAATCTTGATGCATTGACTTATGCCGGAAATCTGGAGAATCTCAAAGAAGTGGAGAATTCGCCTAACTATACTTTTGTAAAAGCAGATATCCGTAACGCGGCTTCGCTGGCGGAAATTTTTGAAGAGTACAAGATTTCAGACGTCATCCATCTGGCAGCGGAATCCCACGTGGACCGGTCGATTTCTGACCCCATGGCTTTTGTGATGACTAATGTGGTCGGCACTGTCAATCTTCTCAATGTTGCTAAAGATGCTTGGAAGGGTGAATTGGACCAGCATCTATTTTACCATGTGTCTACAGATGAGGTTTATGGTTCACTTCACGATGGCGGTTTTTTCTTGGAAACTACACCTTATGATCCTCAGTCACCCTATTCAGCTTCGAAAGCTTCTTCTGATCATTTCGTACGGGCCTACGCCAACACTTACAAAATGCGGACAGTAGTTTCGAATTGTTCAAATAATTACGGTCCAAATCATTTCCCTGAGAAATTAATCCCTCTTTGTATTCATAATATCAAAAACAATAAACCACTACCAGTCTATGGTAAGGGAGAAAATGTGCGGGACTGGCTTTTTGTGAAGGATCATGCACGTGCAATTGATACGGTTTTTCACAAAGGTAAAGCTGGTGAAACCTATAATATCGGAGGGTTCAATGAGTGGAAAAATATCGATATTGTCCGGTTGCTTTGCAAAAAAATGGACGAAAAACTGAATCGCGAGAAAGGGACTTCGGAGAAGCTGATCACTTTCGTGACGGATCGGGCAGGACATGACCTGCGCTACGCAATAGATGCAAGTAAAATCAAAGATGAATTGGGCTGGGAGCCAAGTCTACAATTTGAGGAGGGAATTGATCTGACTATAGATTGGTATTTGGAAAATCAGGACTGGCTGAACCACGTAACTTCTGGGGCCTATCAGGATTATTATATTCAGCATTACGACAAGAGGTAACCAAAATCCCGGCTAAGAGGTCGGGATTTTTTTGTCAGCCCAGTACAAAAGAAATCCTACTCCCAGTAGCATCAATCCGGCAATGCTTTCCAATGGTCTATCCCAGATGATATAGGCCAATATTCCTACGCTTGCAATGATATAGATGTATTGTAAAACAGGCTTCCAAGGACTTTCAAAGCCTCGGGTGGTTTTGATTTTTAGAGATGAAAATATCGTTACCGTACCCATCAACTGAAGTACAAAGCCAGCGTAAATCATAACCTGTTCAAAAGATCCGGTCAAAAATAAAATCAGGCTGATTGCGGTATTCAATAAAACAGCTCTCACAGGGATATCCTGTCGATTTACCTTGGAAATGGGCCGCCAGAGTTTGTAATCCTTGGCCATTGCATGGGTGATCCGAGGTCCTACCCAAGCATAGCCAGATATGGTTGCGATCAATTGCAAAGCAATAAAAAAACTGATCCACGCGACTCCATTTTGTCCTAAAATATTATAAAACGATAGGGTAGCCACTTCAACTTTTCCTGAAAGCTGATCTAGGCTAGCATGTTTGAGCAAGAGGATTTGCAAGGTGACGTACAGCACTGTCACAATGAGCGTTGCGCTGATCAAGGCCTTTGGCAGGTTTATCCTCGGATTCCTGATTTCCCCTACAATATAGGCTGCGGAGTTCCAGCCGGTATAAGCATAGAAGACATAGATAAGTGATACTGCAAATCCCGGTTTGAAAACTTCAGATTGCCACGAATCCGAAAAATCTAATCCTGATTGGGCGCCAGGTTTAAAATAAAATGCAATTCCGATTAAAGTAAGTAAAAAGACGATTTTGAGCAGCGTAAAGCTGTTTTGGAAGTTTCCGCTTTGTCGAACGCTACCTAGGTGACTCAGAGGAATCAAAATTAAAAATATTAGCCCAGGCCATATACTTTCTCCAAGAATAGGAATCAGATAATGATTCATCGCCATCGCTGCGATTGCTATGGGAGCGGAAAAACCTACAGTCAAGGATACCCAGGCATATAAATATCCGATAACAGGGTGAAGAGTTTCTGAGAGAAAAATGTAATCTCCTCCTGATTTCTGGAAGTGAGTTCCGAGTTCGGCATAAATGATTGCACCTATCAGTGCCAATATGCCTCCTAATGTCCAAAGCAATATTATAGTCCAAGTATTTTGGACTGCCTCCAATTGAAACCCGAGACTGGTAAATATGCCGGTCCCCACCATATTGGCGATCACCAGTCCTGCGGCTGTTTTCCATCCGATCTTGTGAATTGAACCTTTTGTCAATAGGAAGGTTTTTGCCATTCAGATTTGGTGACTGGTGTTTCAGGAAAAATTTTAAAGATCTTAAGAGTTTTTAGCTGGGGTAATTTAAAATTTTCTGAATAGAAAAGATCAGCGGAAATAATAAAAAAAAGGCATCTGCCTTAGCAAATGCCTTTGTCTGATATTTAAAGATACTTAGTTCTCTACGTTCGTAAAAAGGTCAATTTGAGTAGATTTCACTTTTTCCTCAAAGGCCTTCCATTCACCTTCCATGAATTTATTTACCTCAGCCATGGCTTCCTGAGCAGCCTGTTTAGCCTGGTCATACAATCTTTCCTCCGTTGATCCCGGAGCACCGTAGCTAGAGCCAGCATACCTTCTTGGGGCAGATAACATAGTCATCGTGGTTGGATAGAGACTTCTAACTATTCCTTGTCCTTCCAGCGTCGGTCCTTCAAATGCCTCACGTGTTTTATCCAAGGATTTCTTCACCTCTTTAGCAGCTTTGGTCAAAGCTTTTGCTTCTTCGGAATCATTGTCCTTTGTTAAAGTGAGTACTTTATCAATGGTCTTTTGAGCCTCGTCCAGCATTTTGGTAGAAGCACTCACTTCGGAAGTCAAGGCTTCCACTTTTTTCAGATAATCCTCCCTCGCTTTCAGGTCAGCGATATTGACCTGTATTCTAGGGTCGGAGAATACATTAATGGAGGTGGAGTCTTTTGAGCCTTGGAATGAATACACTACTTTATAAGTTCCAGGCAAAGCATCTCCAGCACCTGCTTCATAGAATCCTGATCGTCTTCTACCTCTATTTTCTACCTCGGCGGTTGATTTTCGGTCAAGATTCCAGATAATGCGGTTTACTCCATTCTTAGGTACAGTTTTGAGCGTTCGGATTTGTTCTCCCGCGCTATTGATTATCGAAACAGTTACCGTATCCAGCTTTGTGCTGTCTGTTTCATTGATAATAAAACTTAGTCTTCCACCAAAATCTCTGTTTTCAGCAGCATATTTTCCATTTGCAGCAAATCGCTCTCCATGGGGCTGCTGAATTTCAGCCTGATAGGCATCAGGAGTGCTTACAGCAGTGATTTTTGCAGCAGGGGATTTTCCATTGTTTCGAGCGAATACCCTTAGAGGACGGATATCATCCAAGACCCACATGGATCTACCAAAGGTGCCTATTACCAAATCAGCCTCACGCTCTTGGATCGTCAGATCATAGGTCGAAACTGCCTTAGGATAACCATGCTCCCATTTGTTCCAGGTCTTAGCTTTATCAAATGAAACATAGAGACCAAATTCAGTTCCCAAGAAAACCAAATTAGGAACCTCAGTGTCTTGCTTGATGGATAAGGTATAGCCCTGAACTTTAGAATCATCGGCTATCCTGGTAAAACTACTGCCAAGGTTGGAAGTATGATATGCATAAGCGCTGAAATCATTATTTCTATAATCATTTGCGATTACCCATGCTTCATTTGCATCAAACTGAGAAGCCTGAATTTGAGGAATCCAAGATCTATTGGGAAGGCCAGTCAATTTAGAGACCACATTGGTCCAGGTTTTACCTCCGTCTTTAGTCACTTGCACATTTCCATCATCCGTCCCTACCCAGATCACATTTGGATCTACTGGGCTAGGAGCGATTGTCAAGATGGTCGTATTATTTTCTGCCCCGGTAATATCAAAAGTCAATCCACCGGTCTTTTGCTGTCGCTGTCTGGTGGAATCGTTGGTAGTCAAATCCGGAGAAATGATTTCCCAACTCTCGCCCATATCGGTCGATTTGTGTAAGAATTGAGATCCATAATAAACTGTATTGATATCGTGTGGATCTTGAGCGATCGCAGCGTTCCAATTAAATCTCAGAAAAACGTCCTTGTCTGGATGAGTCGGGCGGATGAAACGGTTGTGTCCGGTTAATTTATCAAATCGAGACACATTTCCACCCTGCGACATGGTATAACCATAGCGGGAATTTCCGGGATAGGAGACTACATCGAATCCATCACCGAAGGAGATCTCCTGCCAGTAGGTATTTCTAATTCCGTCTCTTCTCCATACATAGGCTGGACCTACCCATGAGCCATTGTCCTGCATTCCTCCATAAATATTATAGGGTAATTCATTATCCACATTGACATGATAAAATTGGCCAACTGGGATATTTTCTGCAAAATACCAGTTTTTGCCTCCATCCCGGGAGATATTCAAGCCTCCATCATTGCCATCAATCAGAAGCTTGGGATCATTGGGATTGATATACCAGGCATGATGATCGGGGTGTACACCAGAATAGGGAAGTAGCTGTTGGAAAGACTTGCCTCCATCCTCACTCATGCCTACACGGGAATAAAGAGTATAGATTCTATTCTCATTTTTCGGGTCGGCATGAATCTCAAAATAATAGAAAGGCCTATCCCCAATATCACTTCCACTATTGATCATTTCAAATTTTTCACCGCCATCCTCAGAGACGTAGAGCGCATTCTTTTTTGATTCGATCAGTGCATAGACTTTATTGCTATTGGCCTGCGAAATCGCCAATCCCATTCTTCCCAAATCGCCTTTCGGGATTCCATTGCTGGAGTCTAGTTTTTTCCAGTTTTCTCCACCATCATGAGTTACATATAGCCCTGAGGAAGGTCCTCCCGATTCGAAAAAATCCGGATATCTTCTGTGTTGCCACATGTTGACAAAGATCTTATTTGGATTGTTTGGATCCATTATCATTTCACCCACACCGGTTTTGGCGTCGACATAAAGGATTTTTTTCCAGGTTTTACCCCCATCTGTGGTTTTGTAAACTCCTCTTTCTTCTTGCTCTCCCCATGGCGAACCTATGGCTCCGACGAATACGGTATTGGGATCATCAGGATGTACTATAATTCTATGAATGGCTTTGGTCTTCTCCAGTCCCATCAGCTGCCAGGTTTTACCTGCGTCAAGTGTACGGTAGACCCCAGCTCCCATGGTAAGTGAATTTCTTGGATTTCCTTCACCGGTGCCTACCCAAACGATAGCTGGATTTTTTTGATAAATCGAAATCGCTCCGATAGAATGAACCTTTTGATCATCAAAAATCGGTGTCCAGGTAACTCCACCAGAGGTTGATTTCCATAGACCACCTGAGGCAGATCCAGCATAGATGACCGTAGGATCTGCATCAATCGCATCAATTGAAGTGATTCGCCCGCTCATACCGGCAGGGCCTACATTTCTTGTTTTCATGGATTTGAATAAATCCATGTCCATCTGCTGGGCCTGGGCCGAGACACTCAGCAAAGTGGCAAAAATGAAGATGTAAATTTTTCGCATAGACTTGTGTTTATATTCTTTGTCTCAATAAAGTAAAAAGTCCCTAAATCAGATAAAAATATTATTCTAATGGACGGAATCCCTTAAAGAATTTAAAATTCCTCCAATTTTTTATGGGTGATTTGGGTGGGGATTCCATTTTCATTTTCTTTAAGAAAAAATTAATATTCTATGAATTTATATTTATCCAAGCCTTTCATCGGGCTTTTTCTTTGTCTGTTCCTTTCGACAGACTTAGTTGCACAGACAGGTCGCTTTCAACAGGCAGTTGCTTATGAGATGGCTGTTGATCTGGATGTGACTACTAATCAATACACCGGAACACAGACAATTACCTACACCAATAATTCTCCGGATGTATTGGATAAGGTATTTATTCACCTCTATTACAATGCTTTCCAACCGGGAAGTATGATGGATGTAAGATCCAGAACTATTGCGGATCCTGATAGCAGGGTAAAAGACCGGATCTCCAAATTGAAGCCAAATGAAATCGGATATCTCCATATCACCGAATTGAAAATGAACGGCAAACCGGTCAAGTATTTGGAAGAAGAGACCATTTTGGTAGTTTATTTGGATGAACCGATTCAGCCAAACAGCAAGGTGGTATTTGAGTCAAAATTTATAGGTCAGGTTCCACTTCAAATCCGAAGATCCGGTAGAGATGGGGAAGAGGGCGTTCGCTATTCCATGTCCCAATGGTATCCTAAAATGGCTAATTACGATGAGCAGGGCTGGCATTCTAATCCTTACATCGGCCGGGAATTTTATGGCATCTGGGGAGATTTCGATGTGAAAATTACCATAGATAAAACCTACGTAATCGGAGGCACAGGGTACCTTCAGAACCCAAATGAAATCGGTCATGGCTACCAGGATGCCGGGGTCAAGGTGCCAGCTCCAGCCGGAAATACATTGACTTGGCATTTCAAAGCGCCCATGGTACATGATTTCATGTGGGCAGCTGATCCAAAATACCGTCACGATCAGATTCAGATGGAAAATGGCATCACAGTTCACCATCTATACATCCCCGGGCCGAAGACTACTGAAAATTGGGAAAAGCTGAAGGAATTTACACCGAAGGCGATCAACTTCCTTTCTGAAAATTTTGGGCAATATCCGTACAAGCAGTTTTCGGTGATTCAGGGTGGTGACGGAGGAATGGAATATGCCATGTCCACTTTGATTACAGGTGAGCGTAGTTTGCGAAGCCTGGTGGGAGTGATGGTACATGAACTGGCGCACAGCTGGTTTCATGGAGTCTTGGCTACCAACGAATCATTGTATTCCTGGATGGATGAAGGATTTACAAGCTATGCTTCAAATCTGGCCATGAATTCTATTTTCTCAGGAAGCAAGAATCCACACGCTGGATCTTATGCTGGTTATTTCAAACTTGCAAAATCTGGCTTGGAAGAGCCGCTGACCACGCATTCGGATCACTATCATACCAATTCAGCCTATGGTGCAGCCGCGTATTCTAAAGGAGCTACCTTCCTAGCTCAGTTGGGCTACGTCATCGGCGAAGAAGTGCGCGATCAGGGGATGTTGAATTATTTTAATACTTGGAAATTCAGACATCCCAATTCAAATGATTTCATCCGAGTGATGGAAAAGGAGAGTGGGATGGAGTTGGACTGGTACCGCGAATACTTTGTGAATTCTACAAAAACCATTGATTACGGAGTGAAATCTGTCATTCCGCAAGGTGACCAGACCGAAATTATCCTCGAGCGAATTGGTTTGATGCCCATGCCGATTGACTTGGTAATTACATATGAAGACGGTAGTTCTGAGATGATATATCTTCCTTTGGTGATTATGAGGGGTGAAAAGCCGCAAGAAGAGGGAATGCCCGAGCGTATATTGACAGAGGATTGGCCATGGACAAATTACACTAAGACCATCAGGGTTGACCGAAAAATAGATCAGATTAAGTCTGTTGAAATCGACCCTTCCATGCGGATGGCTGATTTGGTTCGCGAAAACAACAAATTGGAATTATAATCGAAAAAGTATAAGACATAAAAAAAGGTGACTATTTAGTCACCTTTTTTAATTTAGGAAATTAACCTTCGTTTTTCTTGTCCTGAACTTCCTTACGGATGTCCTGAGCAATGTTTTTCAGGTCTTGCATTCCTTTTCTTACTCTTGTTCCTGCAGCCTGATTTCCTTTCTCGTAGAATTTAACGAAATCTTCCTCCATTCCGAGGATCAAATCTCTTACTTCACTAAATCTGCTCATAATAAAAGTGCTTTTTTTAGGTTGATGATAAGTTAATTTGAAACCAATATAGGTCAAATACTTGCTAATTCAATCCTGAGGGCATTTTTTTTGAAAAAAAATTTATTCTCCGAAAGAAATAGCCAGTTCAGAATTTTTATAGAAACCACTTGTCAACTTCTCTTTGATCGCAGCAAATGCGGAAACTGTCTCGTTGACATCTTCCAGTGTATGAACTGCCGTAGGGATCAATCGCAAGATAATCATGCCTTTAGGTATCACTGGGTAAATCACTACTGAGCAGAAAATACCATAATTTTCCCGGAGATCTTTGGTCAATGCCGCTGCTTCACCTACTGTTCCATTTAAGACGACGGGGGTGACAGGAGAATTTGATTTTCCGGTGCTGAAGCCGTTTTCATGAAGACCATTGCGCAAAGCGTAAACTATATTCCACAAATCATCCTTTAGCTTTGGCTGTGAACGGAGCAGTTCCAGACGCTTTAACGCACCTTCCACCAAAAGCATCGGAAGCGATTTTGCAAAAATCTGCGAACGCATATTATATCTCAAATAAAGGATCAAGTCAGCATCTCCTGCTACGAATGCTCCGATGCTTGCCATAGATTTGGCAAAAGTAGAGAAGTAGATGTCTACCTGATCTTGTACGCCTTGTTCTTCATCGGTTCCCGCACCGGTTTTTCCCATTGTACCAAAGCCATGGGCATCATCGATAAGAAGTCTAAATTCAAATTTCTTTTTCAGCTCGACGATTTCTTTCAATTTGCCTTGATCGCCAGTCATACCGAAGACTCCTTCAGTAATAACCAAGATGCCTCCACCGGTTTCGTTTGCCAGTTTGGTGGCTCTTTCAAGCTGCTTTTCACAGTTCTCGATATCATTATGAGGGAAAACATAGCGTTTGCCCATGTGCATTCTCAAAGCATCGATGATGCAGGCATGACATTCTGAATCATAAACCACCACATCTTTCCGATCCAGAAGTGAATCTATGACAGACATGATGCCCTGATAGCCATAGTTTAATAAATAGGCTTTTTCCTTACCTACAAATTCGGCTAATTCATCTTCTAATTTTTCGTGAAGGGAAGTCTGACCTGACATCATTCTGGCTCCCATCGGATAGGCAGCTCCCCATTTTGCAGCTGCATCAGTATCAGCCTTACGAACTTCGGGATGGTTGGCCAAACCCAGGTAGTTATTCAAACTCCAAGTAAGTACCTCTTTTCCTTGAAATTTCATTCTTGGAGCAATCTCCCCTTCCAATTTTGGGAAAGAGAAGTAGCCATCTGCAAACTCAGAGTGTTTGCCCAGAGGTCCCATGTTCGTTTTTAATTTTGCAAATAGATCCAAAGCTTTCGTTTTTTAGTGATAAGTTTTTTATTGATCATCGTGTTAACCGCCAAAATTAAAACTTAAATACCTCCCAAGCAAAAATCCGCAAGTGATTCAAGGATTCTTTATAAAGCTCAGATTTATTTCTTTATTTCGCCTACTGCCTTATGGCAAGCCCAAAAACTTTAGATTTTATGTCAAAAATTAAGAAGCTTTTAGTAGCAAATCGCGGCGAAATCAGCTTACGGATCATGCGTACCGCCCGAGAAATGGGGATTGCTACGGTCGCTGTCTACAGTGAAGCGGACAGAAATGCCCTTCATGTGCGTTTTGCGGATGAGGCCATTTGTCTTGGACCTGCCCCATCTTCTGAATCATATTTATTAGGAGAAAAAATAATTAAACTTTCGAAAGAACTTGGGGTGGATGCGATTCACCCTGGTTATGGATTTCTATCGGAAAATGCCGATTTCGCACGAAAAGTTGAGGAGGCTGGAATTATTTTCGTAGGGCCATCGCCTGCATCTATTGAGGTGATGGGAAGTAAACTTGCCGCCAAGCAGGCTGTAGCGAAGTACAACATACCCTTGGTTCCGGGAACGGAGGAGGCTATCTCAGATATCAGTATAGCCAAATTGCGTGCTGCGCAAATTGGATATCCTATCCTTATTAAAGCCAGTGCAGGCGGTGGGGGAAAAGGCATGCGCATCGTGGAGAATGAAGAAGAGTTTGAATCGCAAATGCAGCGGGCAGTCAGTGAAGCCAAATCTGCTTTTGGAGACGGTTCGGTGTTTATTGAAAAATTCATCACATCTCCAAAACACATCGAAATCCAGGTCTTAGGAGACAAGCAAGGAAATGTGGTTTATCTTTTTGAGCGGGAATGCTCCATCCAGCGACGCCATCAGAAAGTCATCGAAGAAGCTCCCTCTCCGGTTGTTTCACCGAAAATGCGAAAAGCCATGGGTGAAGCAGCGGTGGGAGTAGCTAAAGCCTGTGATTATTTTGGGGCAGGGACAGTCGAGTTTATCGTAGATGAGAAATTAAATTTTTACTTTCTGGAGATGAATACAAGGCTTCAGGTAGAGCATCCAGTCACAGAGATGATCACCGGTAAAGATCTCGTACGCGAGCAAATCTGGATAGCAGAAGGCAGACAACTGGCATTTAAACAGGAAGATCTGAAAATCTCCGGACATGCTGTAGAAGTGAGAGTCTATGCTGAGGATCCTAGAAACAATTTCCTGCCTGATATTGGCACTTTAAATACCTATAGACGCCCTCAGGGCCCCGGCATCAGAGTAGATGATGGATTTGAACAGGGAATGCCTATACCTATTTACTATGATCCGATGATCGCCAAACTAATCACTCACGCTGAAGACCGAAATGCGGCAATCGATAGGATGATCCGTGCGATTGATGATTATGAAATCAGTGGAATTCAAACCACATTGGGATTTTGTCGGTTTGCTTTAAATCATGAGGCCTTCCGAAGTGGAAATTTTGATACCAAGTTTGTGGAAAAATACTTTTCTCCATCCGTATTAGATGCGGAGTTGACCGAACAAGAGTCCCAGTTATTTGCAGCATTGGCGGTAGAGTTCTTCGAAAAGGAGTCGGCTACTTTAATTCCAAAACAAAACACTGAAGCCAAAAAGGAATCTTCTTGGAGAAAAAGGCTAAACTGATATGGCAGAGATTTTACCTATAAAGGCCTGGAGGTACTCGGAAGAGTTGACGCCCAGGATGGAGGAGCTATCAGCTCCTTTATTTGATGTAGTTTCTGCCAAGCAAAGGAAATTACTTTACGAAAACCCCTTGAACAGCATCCATCTTTCTGTTCCAAAAGGCTTGAATCCAGCGATCCAAGCGGCAGAGACTCTGGGAAAATGGAAAGCTGAGGGAATCCTGAAACAGGATATCCTACCTGGAATATATGTTTACTATCAATACTTCAGATTGCCGGGAGAACATGAGGAGCGCTGCAGAAAAGGATTTATCTGTCAGATCAAGGCTTATGATTGGGATGAGAAAGTAATCCTCAGACACGAAAATACTATTGTGTCGGCTGTCAATGACCGGATAGATTTATTGAAAGAAACGCAGATCCAAGCGAGTCCGACCCATGGATTATATGAAGATTTGGGAAACAGCCTTGAGCCATATATGGATGCAGCCATTGCCTCACCCTTGTATGAATTGGAAGATTACCAAGGAGTCCGGGAAGTTCTTGGGGTGATTCACGATGCCAAAACCATTGCGAAGTTTCTCAAAGTAATGAGAGAGAAGAAAGTAATATTGGCAGATGGACATCACCGATTGGAAGGGGCTATTGCTTACCGTAAGTCACAACAAGGTCAGCTGAAGGATCAAACTTGGCGCGGGTACGATTATCACATGATGTATCTGACCAATATCGCCGGCAATCACCTTAAAATTTTGCCCACTCATCGGCTGTTTTATGGCTTGGAAATGAGTAAAGATGATTTTCTTTCTAAGGTCACGGATTGGTTTGAAGTTAAAAAATTCGGAGATTCAGAGGAGTTGGGAAGCTATGCATTTCACAGACCTTGGTCTTTTGGTTTGGTGATCGGGGAGGAGAGTTTTCTGCTTCAACTTTCCAAGGAGAAATTTGAATCTTTCAATCAGCATCTCCCTGATCCGCTTCGTCAGCTTGATCTGGAAGTATTGCATGAAATTGTCTTTACACGGATTTTGGGTATGTCTACAGAAGAGCAGCGTAACTCGGATCAATTGGTTTACGAGCGAAACTTCTCCCGATGTATACAGGAGGTGGAGTCGGGTAAGGCCAGTTTTGCTGTGATCACCCGGGAACTCGAATTGGACCAGGTGATGGAGGTCTGTAATTCGGGGTATGTGATGCCTCAAAAGTCTACTTATTTTTATCCGAAAGCATTGGGAGGCTTACTGTTTGCAAGTATCGCCCAACCTGAATTTCACTTTGATTACGAGGCTTATGTTGAATAATCTAGTCGATAAGAAAATTATTCTGGCATCGAATTCTCCACGTAGACAAGAATTGCTCAGAGGACTTGGGGTCGATTTTGAAGTAAAGGTGAATCCTGTGGATGAGTCTTTTCCCTTGGATTTAAAAGCAGAATACGTGGCTGCTTACCTTTCTAAATTGAAATCCGATGCCTTTGAGGAAGCGTTTGAACCAAATGTAATTTTGATCACTTCAGACACAGTGGTGATCAATAGAGGCCATATACTCGGTAAACCTCAGACGGAGCAGGAGGCATTTGATATGCTGAAAACTTTTTCGGGAACCACCCACAAGGTCATGACTGCTGTGACTTTGC
>CAZFSC010000100.1:0-12571 GCA_964521585.1 uncultured Limnohabitans sp. | reverse complement strand
CAGAAAATTCCAGAATAACTTTTCCTATCACTTACACACTTTGCGGGATGCTACCTGTCAAGCACCAGCCGCTCAAGCCGATCTGACTCGTCCTATTGCAGAGACTCTATTTGTTTTCGATTACTATGGTAAATTTCTCTGTTTTTTTCAGGTACAGAACAAGGCTTGGAGAGTTTAGCAGTGTATCTAATTTCCTTTTATTCAAAGGATGAATTTTTTTATCTCTTATCACTCCTTGTCAAAAATTTTGGCTTTCGATATTTCAGGAAAATTTCTTTTCGAAAGAAACTTTGAACCCGGGAAAGTTTTGATGATTTGACCCCATTTGGAGTGGGGGATTTAATCTCCAAGTCAACTCCAGATAATTTCGGGGTTGAATTTCAATATTTAGATTCTGATTTAGAGTTCATTGATTCTCTAAGGAAATAAAGAGTGGAACAAAGGAGAAAAAATCTCTACCGCCTACATCAAGAATAAATATTTTTAGGCAAAGACGTAAAGTAAAACCTGACTGGTCAATCAATGTTTAATGAGCTTTGGTTCAATTCCTTTCATCCTCTGATTTTTGATTGAGTTTAAATTTTGAGTTTTTTTGATGTTTTATTTTTATTCATCTCCTGCTTTTCCAGCTTTTTCCGCAGCGTCATCATTTCGTGACTGACTGTATTATCCATTATTTTGGCATAGTGCTGAGTTTGGGTGAGGGATTTGTGGCCCAGCATTTTGGATACGGTTTCGATGGGAACTCCGTTAGCCAGGGTTACTGTTGTAGCAAAGGTGTGCCGGGCGATGTGGAAAGTTAGTTCTTTGTTTATCCCGCAGAGATCTGCAATCTCTTTAAGGTATGCATTCATCTTCTGGTTACTGGGTGTAGGAAGAACCTTACCAGTTATTTCTACTTTGGGATGATCTTGGTATTTGGTCAGGATCTTCATAGCCTGAGGAAGTAGTGGTAGCCGGGTAGGCGCATTGGTTTTTTGACGGTGGGTAAACAGCCACTTTTCTCCATCTATGCCATCTATGATCTGGTTTTTATCCAAGTTCTTGACATCGATATATGCCAGTCCTGTATAACAGCTAAAAAGAAAAAGATCCCGTACTAAATTGAGTCTTTCGGTTGAAAACACCCGCTTTGAGACATGGTCCAGTTCGGACTCTGTTAATGCCTCCCTCGGAATTTCTTTTTTTACCATTTTGAAATTCAAAAACGGATCTCTTTGCAGCCAGCCCTTTTTGACGCAGTCCAAAACAATCTTTTTCGTATTGGCCAAATACTTCACGGTAGTGTTGTGACTGCATTTTCGCACTGACTTAAACCAGTATTGATAATCAGATATGAATTCATAATCCAGTTTTCGGATTTCTATATCCTCTTTGCCATACTTCCACTTGATAAAAGCCTGGGTATGATCATAAGAAGTTTTGTAGCGTTCCATCGTACCCGGAGCAAACTCAATCCCAACCAGTGAAGCCATTTTATCATTGTGCAGCTTAAACACTTCCAACAGTTTTTTACTGTCATCATCCAGACCCAGAAGGAAATTTTTCAGTTTGTCAGCTGTTATCTCCTTTCCTTGGTCCATCAGCTTTAGCCTAGCATGCATCACTTTAATCCTGATCGACTCCAAATATTCATTTAATAGAGTCGCATCTTCTTCTTTTCCTAACGCCATTCCGGCTTTTTGATCCCAGCGATTCTTTGACCAATCCGCTTTAACAGAAATTACGCTCTTTTCACCGTTGATTGTGAGCTTAAGAAAAACGTGAGACAGGTTATCAGAGGCGTTTTTCTTGGCTTTTAGAAAGAAAATTATACTTTATGTTTTTTAAAGAAAGGATAAGTTAATTTTTAATAATTTTTAAATATTTTTAATACAATAAGATATAATTAAGAGTCTAGCCCAGACTTGGGGTATTTTAAGATATGTCTAAAAAAAGAGCGTAATTTTTTCCAAAAGAGGTACGCCAAGAATTACGCTCTTTTTATTTGAAAAAGATTGAATTCCTTTGGTTTTTGACTAAAAAACAAAGGAATAACCTATTCAATAAGTGGAGATGCAATTTGCTTGGTAGGTGATGAAAAATAACTTTTAAAACATTATAAATCAGTGTTTTATGACTGATCGATTTGAATCTGTTTAAAAAGAAAAAGCTCATCACCGTTTCCGATGATGAGCTTTGAAATGGATTGAAATCCAAAAATGCAGAGGAGGAGGGATTCGAACCCCCGGTACCTCTCGGTACAACGGTTTTCAAGACCGCCGCGATCGACCACTCTGCCACTCCTCTGTATAAATCTAGCGTGATCTCGCTTGTTTAGGTTTGCAAAAGTAAGTCTATTCTCTTTTTTTGCAAACACTATCTCTGATAATTCTTCTAACCGGCTGATTTATTAGAGATTATTTTTTTCTGCTTCTGCTTGATCCTCCAATTCTTTTGTTTTGCGACGGTCCTCGCGCTCCTTTCGCTTGTCCTCTAACAGATCCAAAGTCACATTTACCTCAAAGCACACCAGTACAATCATCGAGGTGATGTAAAGCCAAAGCATCAGGGCAATCAGCGTCCCGATGGAGCCATAGAGCTTGTTATAGCTCGCGAAATTATTGAGGTAAAACGTAAATCCATAGAACGCTAAAGTGATTAAAACACCGGCAAGCCTGGCTCCGACGGAGAAAAAATTCCACTTGTCATGCACCGCAGGCGCAAATCTGAAAATAAATGCGGTGGCGATGTAGAACATCAATAAGAGGATTAAAAACTTTAAGCTCGAAAACAGAAAAATCATAAAGCTCGAGTTGAAAAGCTGCATCTCATCCAATCGGTTGATGATCACATTTCCAAAAATCATGACAGTACTGGCAGTAAACACCGTAAAAGCCAATACCACCACAATCAAAACTGTAATCCCTCTGCTCAATAAAAAGCTTCGGTTCTCTTTGGTCTGATAGACCGAGTTGAATGAACTCATCATGGAGACTACTCCTTGGGTGGAGGCAAAAAGTGCAAAGAAAAAACCAAATGAAAGAAGGCTTTGCCTTGGTTTGGAAACAATATCCATGATGGTGCTTTCGGTCTGAGCATAAATTTCGCCGGGTAATATCTCCTGGACGAAATTCAGAATGTTCTGAGTGGTGATGTATGGGAAAAAATCCTGGAGATAGGGAATGATATTAAGTAAAAAGATTAGCAGGGGAAATAAGGCGATGGTGAAACTGAAAGCCATGGAGCCGGCGCGCTCTCCCAGATCATCCTTTTTCAATTGAAGAATAAAAATTCTCCCTAAATCATATAAGTTCTTGGAGGGATCCCCTAAGTGGATTTTCTTCAGCTTTTGAATATGCCAAAGCGCGTGGATCTGGGCTTTCTGTATTTTTCGCTTGATCAATGTTGGCTATCTTAAAAATACGGCTCCAATAAAGCTAACAAATTCTTTGGGGGTCTGGTGGGGCGATGGCTGTCTTTTTTCAAAAAAGTGAGTGTGGTCCAGCCTTCTGTGACCAATTCGGATGCTTCATTAAAAACCTCATATTCAAAACGAATCCGCACGCCTGGGAATTCCGGGATTTTAGTTTTGATCGTCAGTAGCTCATCATATTTACCGGGTTTGCGGTATTGAATATGACTTTCCAAAACGGGCATCAGGATGCCTCCCTCTTCCATTTCTTTGTAAGAAAATCCACTGCTGCGTAAAGCTTCCACTCGTGCTACCTCAAAGTACATGGCATAATTGCCATAATACACATAGCCCATCTGGTCTGTCTCGGCATATCTTACTCGGATTTGGGTTTCGGATTGAAACATCATCAAAAGATTTTAGCAGCATTCAAAGCAGCCTGATAGCGTCGTGCATTGGCATTGTGCTGAGAGAGGGTGGTGGCAAAAGAATGGTATCCCGAAAAATCCTCCTTGGCACAGAAGTACAGGTATTCGTGATCTTCCGAATTCAACACAGCATCCAGTGAATTGATATCGGGGAGATTGATCGGGCCTGGAGGTAGCCCTGCGTATTTGTAAGTGTTATAAGGGCTGTCGGTTTCCTTATGGACGTTTAGGACGCGTTTGAGACCGAAATCCCCTAACGCGAAAACCAGCGTAGGATCTGCCTGAAGTGGCATTCCGATTTGCAGTCGATTGAGATACACACCTGCAATCTTAGGACGTTCATCCGATTTTTGGCTTTCCGCCTGGACGATGCTGGCGAGCGTGCTTACTTCTTTTTGGGAAAGTCCCAACTCGGCGGCTTTCTGCTTTCTGTTTTCCGTCCAAAAACTTTGATACTCCTTATACATCCTGTCAAAAAGCGCTTCGGCACCGGTATTCCACCAGACTTCATATGTATTTGGAATAAACATGCTCATCACTGTCTCTTCATTGAAATCGTACTTTCGAATGAAGACCGAATCCTGAAGTAAATTCAGAAACTGTTCCTTATCTATCTCCAGATTGGCAGTGATTTTTTCCGCCAGATCCTCCTTGGTTCTTACATTGTTGAAAGTTAGCCGGATTGGGGACTGGTTGCCTGAACGAAGCTGACGGACAAGCTGAAGGTTGGTCATTCTTGGCTTGATGACGTAAAGACCCGGCTTCACTTCGTCTTGATAACCAAGCAATTTTGAGACAAAGCTGAAACTGAGTATGTCATTGATCACCCGGTCTTCATAAAGCTTATCGGACACAGTTTTGAATGTGGAGTTGCTTGGAATCTTCAGCGTGTAAGATTGCTCTGAATCGATCAGAACGTTTGGGCTAAAGAATACTTGGTAGAAATAGAAACTCATCGAAATCGCGATCACGGAGACCGAAATAATGAGTACCAGGTAGATGTTTTTCTTTTTATCGCTTAGCATATCGGGCCCAAAAATAAGGATTATAGATAGAATTTTATTTACAAAGGCTTCTATCTCGATTAATATGCATTGACTTTTTAAAATATTTTATAGTTTTAGATAACTGTGCACGCTTTACAGATTTCAAATAATTCTGATTTATGGATAAAACTCTCAATAGTTCTATTAGTTTTTTAGCTTTCATTTTCCTCCTAGCTTGTAATTCCTCGGCTGATCCTGAAGCAGTTTTTCTTCAAGCCAAACAAAAAATTCAGGATGCGGATCACCTATTCATCAATTTCACTATGACCTGGGAAAATCCGCTGATGGATGAAGTGACAATTACGAAAATGAGTTTGGAAGCAGAGAAATTTGCTAATGAGTTATATGATTACAATTACATAGGAAAACGAGAGGGATACGAAATTGTGTTTCAAAATAATCTGCTCCTGCAGGTGAATCATTCAGAAAAAACAGTCGAGGTAATTGATAGCCCGGAGCGGTTGAATTCAGCTACTGAAAATACTTTTTTGAGTTTTTCCCCCTTAGGTCTTTTTAATAAAGAAGGATGGTCTTTTAAAAATGATACTACGATTGGGTATAAATTGTACTACAATTTTGTGCAGGTAGAAATGGATACCACCATCGATAAAAAATATGTATTACTCGAGAATCACATTTTTATCAATCCTTCCAATGCGATTGTCGACTTGTACGAACGAAGGCTATATCACGATGGGAAGCGTCAGCAGTTTATAGGGGTTTCTTTTTCTGATACTTCATTTCCCGTACAGGAGAAAATGGAAGATTATCTCCCGCCACAAGGCTATGTGTCTAAGGTGGAATCTGAGAAAGAACCAGTATTAATTTTAGAGGCGGGGATGCAAGCGCCTAATTTCGAATTGCTTGATCAGAATGGGGATACTGTTCGTCTATCTGATTTTTCAGGGAAAAAAGTATTGATTGATTTTTCGATGATTCGTTGCGGCTGGTGTAAAATAGCACTGGACAAGTTCAATGATCCGGATTTTAAATTAAAAGAAGGTATCGAGGTACTTTATGTCAATCCAGTGGATTCTGCTGCTGAAATGGAAAAATACCTGGTGAAGAATTTGATTCCATTCCCCATTTTGCTCAATGCTTCTGAAGTAGGAAAGTCGTATGGAGTCAGTGGCTATCCTACTTTTTTTCTAATCAGTGAAAGTGGTAAAATTGAATATTCGGCTGCAGGATTTGGGGATTCGATGTTACAATTAATTTCAAATTAAACTATTTGAGGATCCGATACTTGATTTTTTAAACTGGGATAGGATTTCGTTCCTTTGTAATCATGCCTTATTCATCATCAATAAAAATAATTCCGGTAGCCTGCATTTTACTCTTTCACAAGGGAAAAGTCCTAGCAGCTCAGCGATCCGGAGAAATGGAACTGCCTTTAATTTGGGAATTTCCTGGCGGAAAAGTTGAAAAAGGTGAAACAGAGAAGGCTTGTATTATTCGGGAAATTCAAGAGGAGTTGGGAATAGAAATCAAAGTAATCTATAGGTTCCCTGTATTCGAACATGATTATGGAGGTGTAAAGCTAATTCGGTTGATCCCATTTTTGGGGATCTGGGATTCTGGCGAAATCAGTCTTTTGGAGCATCATCAGATAAAATGGCTCGGGAAAGAGGAACTTTGGGAGCTTGACTGGGCGCCTGCTGATTTGCCAATTGTTCTACAGTTGGAACAGAATTGGGATACTTATCTTGAAATTGTTCTAAATTTCAAAAACAAACGCTAACTCATGGCAGCTGAATTTATTCGACTTTACGAAGAAAATCCCGAACCATCCAAAATGGCAGAAATAGTGCGCATCCTGCGCGATGGTGGGGTGGTCATCTATCCAACAGACACCGTCTATGGAATGGGTTGTGATATCACCAATCAGAGAGCAGTAGAGCGAATCTGTCAGATCAAAGGTATTAACCCGAAAAAGCATAATTTTTCAATGATTTGTTCCGATCTCAGCAATATCTCGCAGTACACTCGGGTGATCAGCAAACCTGTTTTTAAAATGATGAAAAAGGGTTTGCCTGGTCCTTATACCTTTATATTGGATGCCAGTAGTCAAGTGCCAAAGATTCTTCACAGTAAAAAAAAGACCATCGGTATCCGTGTTCCGGATCATAATGTGCCCCGGATGTTGGTAGAGCGGCTTGGACAGCCAATCCTGACCACCTCGATTCACGATGAAGATGAAGTCGTCGAATACAGCACTGATCCTGAGTTGATTTTTGAAAAATATGAGCATCTCGTGGACGTCGTCATCGATGGTGGATATGGGCAGAATGTGGCTTCTACTATCGTAGACTGTACAGGAGATCTGGTGGAGATCGTCAGAGAAGGCCTGGGTAAAGTGGAAGATCTGGAGTGAGATGAAGCAAATCCTGGTGGACTTACATTATTTTCCGAGTTTGGAATTTTTTACGGCAATTCAAGGGAATGAAAAGTTACTATTTACGCCAAAATCGATTTACCAGCGTCAGTCTTATTTCAATAGGACCCGGATTCGGCTTGCCAATAAAATAGAAACCCTCAGCGTTCCTATTGTAGGTAGAAGACCTCGGATTCCCCAGGATAGAGTTGCGATCGACTTTACCCAAGATTGGCAAAAAATTCACCTTCGTGGGATCCAAAGTGCCTATGGAAAGGCTCCGTTTTACGAATATTACTTCCCTTATTTTGAAGCGGTTTTCAAGAAGCGGGTAGATTTACTCTGGGATTTGAACTGGGAAATCCTGACAATCTGTCTTAAACTGTTAGGGTCGGCTGTCAAAATGGAGGTGCTGGAAGAGCATGCTGAAGTGCAGGACATTTTGGATATAAGAGGTCAAATTAAGCCCTCAACCCCGTATTCGGAGCGAAGCTTCTATGACCCGGAGCCCTATTTTCAACTTTTTGGCTTAGACTTTGATCCAAATATGAGCATATTGGATTTGTTGTTTTGCGAAGGCCCTGCATCAAAAAGCATTTTATTAAAGTCTGCAAAAAAACACTGAACATTCTCTAAAAGGATTGTGTTTTTCAAACAAATTCGGTAACATACGTTCAGGATAATAAACAATTAGAAAGGAAATAAATGGAAGCAAAATTTTCGAATAGAGTCAAAGAGGTGATCTCTCTCAGTCGCGAAGAAGCACTTCGACTGGGACATGATTACATTGGCACAGAACACCTCTTGCTGGGGATGATTCGCGAAGGGGAGGGAGTAGCTGTTTCCATTTTAAAAAAACTTGGAGTGCCTATGGATGAACTGCGAAATGCCATTGAGCGCGCGGTGAAAGGTACTGCCAATCATAATGTGAAAAATATGGCCAATATTCCGCTGACCCGTCAGTCGGAGAAAGTTCTAAAAATCACATATTTGGAAGCCAAGATTTTCAAAAGTCAACTAATCGGCACAGAACATCTCTTACTGTCCATCCTTCGGGATGAAGACAATATTGCCACTCAGATATTAAATAAATTTGAAATCAATTACGATTCTGTGAAAGAGATGCTGGAGATTTCCGGCGACAGCACCAGCCCTCGGGCGCGGGCAGAGGCAGAAGACAGTGATGATGATGGTTCAAAATTATTTGGTTCCTCTGGGTCTGGTTCGGGTGCAGCTAAACCTGGGGCAGAGAAATCCAGAACTCCCGTTTTGGATAATTTCGGTAGAGACCTTACCAAAATGGCTGAGGACGATAAGCTGGATCCGATCATCGGTAGGGAAAAGGAGATCGAACGAGTGGCTCAAATTCTCTCCAGAAGGAAGAAGAATAATCCGATCCTAATCGGTGAGCCCGGTGTGGGTAAGACTGCAATCGCAGAAGGTCTTGCATTGCGGATCATACAGAAGAAAGTGTCCCGGGTTTTATTCAATAAAAGGGTGGTGACGCTGGATCTTGCTTCTTTGGTTGCAGGTACTAAATACCGTGGCCAGTTTGAGGAGCGGATGAAAGCTGTCATGACCGAATTGGAAAAATCTCCAAACGTGATTCTCTTTATTGACGAGCTTCACACCATTGTTGGTGCTGGAGGGGCATCAGGTTCTCTGGATGCCTCCAATATGTTCAAGCCAGCTTTGGCGAGAGGTGAAATCCAATGTATTGGTGCCACTACCTTGGATGAATACAGACAATATATTGAGAAAGATGGAGCCCTGGCCAGAAGATTCCAGATGGTAATGGTAGATGCCACTACCCCGGAAGAGACTGTACAGATCCTTCACAATATCAAAGATAAATACGAGGATCATCACAACGTCAATTATACGGATGAGGCGATTGAGGCCTGTGTGAAACTTTCAGACCGGTATATTTCAGATCGATTCTTGCCGGATAAGGCCATCGATATTCTCGATGAAGCAGGAGCAAGGGTTCACATCAACAATATCCACGTGCCTGAGGATATTTTGAAACTGGAAGCAGAAGTAGAAAATATCAAAGTAGAGAAAAACCGTGTGGTTAAGTCTCAGAAGTATGAAGAGGCGGCGCAATTGCGGGACAAAGAGAAAAAACTTCTGGAGCAACTGGAAATTGCCAAGAATAAATGGGAGGAAGAAAGTAAGTCTAAGCGATTCACTGTAGAAGAGGATAATGTGGCGGAAGTCATTGCGATGATGACCGGTATTCCTGCTAAAAGAATCGCGCAGAAAGAAGGTGCCAAATTGCTCAATATGAATGTGGATCTTGCCGGGAAAGTAATCGGACAGGATGAGGCCATAAAGAAATTGACCAAGGCAATCCAGCGTACCCGAGTGGGTCTGAAAGATCCTAAGAAACCAATTGGCTCTTTTATTTTCCTGGGACCCACAGGTGTAGGAAAGACAGAACTAGCCAAAATGCTGGCAAATTATTTATTCGATAAAGAGGATTCTCTGATTCGGATCGATATGTCGGAGTACATGGAGAAATTCTCCGTATCCAGACTGGTAGGAGCACCTCCAGGCTATGTAGGTTACGAAGAAGGTGGTCAATTGACTGAGAAAGTAAGACGCAAGCCTTACTCGGTAGTATTATTGGATGAGATCGAAAAAGCGCATCCAGATGTCTTCAATATTCTTCTCCAGGTATTGGATGATGGAATCCTGACTGACGGTTTGGGCAGAAAAGTTGATTTTAGAAATACGATCATCATTATGACTTCCAATATTGGAGTTAGAGACCTGAAGGACTTCGGTGCAGGTATTGGTTTTGCAAACAAGGCAAAAACTGATAATATGGATGAGGTCGTCAAATCAACTATTCAGTCGGCCTTGAAGAAAGCCTTCAGTCCAGAATTCTTGAATCGATTAGATGATGTAGTGGTGTTTAATTCGCTGAATAAAGAGCATATCTTTAAGATTATTGATATTAGTTTAGGGAAGCTCTTTTCCAGAATTACGAGCTTGGGCTATAAGATTGAGTTGACCGATAAGGCCAAGGAATTCTTAGCTGAAAAGGGATACGATCAGCAATACGGTGCAAGACCTTTGAACCGCGCGATCCAAAAGTACCTGGAAGATGCAGTGGCTGAGGAGATTCTTAAAGGAGATCTTTCAGAAGGAGATATCATCTTGGCAGATTATCCAGGAGAAGGCTCTGAATTAAATATCGTGGTCAAGAAGAAAGAAAAAGCTGAGTAATCAGTCCCACATAATTTTAAAACCCCGTCAAAATTCAAAATTGACGGGGTTTTTTCTTGTCTATTTGCTCAGGCATCCCCTTTTAAGTTGGGTTAAAAATTAAAAGGGGGAAATAATCCCAAATCTCTGAATTTGAACTGCATCCTTTTTTTCACATGGCTATGGAGTTCAATTTCTGGCTGATCTTAAATCCTGAATCTTTAGATCGACAGAATAAAAAACAGTAGAGCAACTGCTAGTACAAGCACCATTTTTTTTGCTTTATCCTTATTCTTCTGTTCCAGTTTGCGTTTGCGAAGAACCAATACAGCAAGGCTTAATCCTATGAATTGTAACAAAAGGCTCACTCCATTCAAAGGTGCTAAAGGCACCTCAAAATGAAGAAGCGTACGATTCAGAATAGCTAGTGTGCCCAAGACAATCCCTACGATTCCAAATAAGAAAGATCGTTGTAATAATACTTCTGCCGGTTGGTCAGTCCATTTCATCAGAATATAATTTGTTTTTCAAAGGTTATATGGATTCTCGCATGGTTTGACAGATGGCTGGCTCACTGAGTGAAGTATTTGTCAAGCGCGATTTCATAAGTGTGATTTTTCAACAGGTGAAGATAGGGACGAATTTTGAGCTTTTTAGTCTGAGTCCGAAAGCAGCAGAGGAAAATCCCTGACTCGAACTCAAAGCTTGATTTTCTTCCGGTCTTCAAAATAGGAGCTCAATTCGTCAGCTGAAAGTGTATTCAAAGTCATCTCAGCGTTCAAACCTCCCTTTCTGCCTATTAATACTCCATATTTCATATCGCCGTAGCCATCCACTTCATGAGCATCTGGATTGATCGAGAGTTTGACCCCTTGATCCATCGCATAGCGAACCCATCTCCAATCCAAATCCAAACGCCATGGGTTTGCATTGATCTCAATTACCACATCATTTGCTGCACAGGCATCGATTATAGCTCTGTGATCAATGGGATATCCAGCTCTCCGTAGCAAAAGCCTTCCGGTGGGATGCCCTAAAATTGTGGTGTAAGGATTTTCAATTGCTGTGATTAGACGCTGGGTAGCTTTTCGGATATCCATATTTAGGATAGAGTGGATCGAGGCTACGATAAAATCAAATTTTGCAAGAATCTCATCCGGATAATCCAGTTTGCCATCGGCTAGGATGTCACTTTCTATTCCTTTGAAAATTTTAAACGGAGACAATTCCTGGTTCAATTCATCGATTTCTACATGTTGCTTCAATACCTTTTCAATCTCCAGACCTCCGGCATAGAATGCTGTTCGACTGTGATCAGAAATACCCAGGTATTCAAAACCAAGATTTCGGCAATGTTCCGCCATTTGTCTGAGACTGTGCTTCCCATCACTATAAGTAGAATGGTTGTGGAGAATGCCTTTCAGATCGGTTTCCTCCAGGAGTTTGGGTATTTCACCTGCTTTTGCCAGGGAGATTTCTCCAATTCCTTCACGCATTTCCACAGGAATAAACTGCAAGTCATTGATAGCAAAGAAAGCCTCCTCGGAATCATAATTTTTCTTGGCCAACTTTTCCGCAATACTTTCTTTTTCATCGACCAGCTCTGCCAAATGGGCCGGGGCAGCAGACAGGGAAAGTTTTTTCCAGAGAAAGTCTTTCTTGGAACAGAAATGAACAGTGATTTTCAAATTGTCAGCTTTCAGATTTCCTCTCCAGGAGAAAGGACTTGATTGGCTCAGGTCAAAGTCCACGGAGTCCAGCGATTTCAATTTTTCTTTTCCTCCAAAAAGAGAATCCAAACCGATCAGAAATTCGCCTTCGGAGATGATTTCCATTTTGCGGGCAAATTCTCCTACGATAGCTATGGCCGCTTCAGGATAGATGGATTGGATAGCTTGAGCGAGTTTTTCTATACTTTCTTCAATCTCCGCAAAAAGCCATTTTCCCTCATTGGAAGCTTTGAATTCAAGATTCTGGATGATCGTATCCTGAGTTTTCTCTCCAAAACCTTTCAGCTTTGCTATTTTTCCTGCCTGACAGGCTTCAAGGAGTTCATGTGTGGAAGTCACCCCGAGTTCTTCCCAGATGACTTTTACCTTTTTTGGACCAAGGCCTT
>CAZFSC010000099.1:0-12587 GCA_964521585.1 uncultured Limnohabitans sp. | reverse complement strand
CTAAAAAAGCCAACAAATTTAAGAATTGTTGGCTTTCACTTGACTGAGGATTCTCAGTTTAAAAGTTGATTTTTAATACGAAGCCATCGCTACTATTCCAGTAATAAAAAAGATAAAAATCATTATCCAAAACCAAATGCCCACTGCTACGGCGGCACTAGGTGCATCAACTTCTTCTTTTTTTAAATTGCTGTAATAAACTCTCATTCTTTCCCTGTCTGCAGAGGAAGGTGTTGCAGCTGTTAATATCAAAGCGAACAAAAGCCCAAAAAACAAAAAATCGAACCAGGCGACTTGCCAATAAACTGGTCCTACCGGGTCTGTAAGAGCTGCCAAAAACCAGATTCCGACAAATAGTACTAAAAAAAATGTCCATGCTGAACCCCAAGGTCCTCGGCTTTTAAATAAATAGTAGAATACAGATCCTACTAAAATTGCAATTAAAATCGCACCTATAATTTCTGACCATTCCATAGTTTAAGGATTTAATGTTTAAATAAAATATTTAATAAAATCAATATCATATTAATTGATATGATGAATAGTATTTAACTGTTGAAATAAATAATCATTTGCTGGGTAAATACTATTTTGAATTTTGAACAAGAATTTTGCCAAGGATCAAAATTTATATTTGAATGAAAACATAGAATATAAAAGAGAAATTGGGATATCTGTATATATTTAAGGCGAGGATGACTTTATAAAAACCCAAATTTTTATTTAAATAACATAGACTCCCAATTGTGTATTTCAATATTGTAGGAAAATTTTCCCCAACTCTGTAAGGGGTTGACCTAATTTGGGATGATAAACTAAAAAACATGTTTGGATATAAGAAAAATCTAAAGGAGCTTTAATAAATAGTAAAATAGTATAGGGTTGATTCAATTTTTAGCATTTAAAAAAACTAATGCAGGGATTCTTTTATTGCTTACCATTCTAAAAATCAAAATGGATGATTCTTTTTCGGATTATCTCATTATTTGAGGGAAAAATCTATTCAATCCATAAGGTCATTTTTTAGACTCATCTGAGAACTTGGAGGAGAGCCTTATTAAGTTCTATGACTGAATTCTTATTATCCCTTGGTTTGGAAGGATTGTTGTTTCTTTTAACTAAAAATCCTGTCGAATTGGCTCAGGTTCGATGTGGAAAAGCGAAGTAGACCTCAAAATAAGCCCTAGAAATCATGAACATTAACACTGATCGAATCAAAGAATTATTGGGGGATGATGCGGATTATCTCTTAAATCACAAATGCAAAACCATAGACAAAAGTCAATTGCATTTGCCCGGTCCGGATTTTATTGACCGGATTTTTGTCCAGAGTAACCGGAACCCTCAGGTGCTTAACAATTTGGCTGTTTTATTTAATAATGGCAGGTTGGGAGGAACAGGTTACCTCTCGATTCTTCCCGTGGATCAGGGTATTGAGCATTCTGCCGGAAGTGCTTTTGCACCAAATCCGATTTATTTTGATCCGGAAAATATCGCCAAACTAGCCTTGGAAGGAGGATGCAATGGGTTGGCTTCCACATTGGGCGTACTGGCTACGCTCTCCCGAAAATATGCGCATAAGATCCCATTTGTGGCAAAAATGAACCATAATGAGTTGCTTAGCTACCCTAATGACTACGATCAGATCTTATTTGGCTCCGCTGAAGAGGCCTGGAATCTCGGAGCGGTGGCTGTGGGAGCGACAATCTATTTTGGTTCTGAAGGCTCCAATCGACAGATTGTTGAGGTAGCGCAACTTTTTGAGCGGGCACACGAACTTGGTATGGCTACGATCTTATGGTGCTATACCAGAAATAGTGATTTTAAAAAAGATGGAGTAAATTATGAAACCGCTGCTGACCTGACTGGACAAGCCAATCATCTAGGCGTAACGATTCAGGCTGATATAATCAAACAAAAAATGCCGACCAACAATGGTGGATTTACCAAGATCGGTTTTGGAAAATCTGATCCGGATATGTATGACAAACTCAGCAGCGAGCATCCCATAGACCGCTGTAGGTATCAGGTCGCCAATTGTTACTTGGGTCGCATAGGTCTGATCAATTCAGGTGGGGCTTCTTCCGGAGGAAAAGATTTGGAAGAAGCAGTCAAGACTGCAGTGATCAATAAAAGGGCCGGAGGAATGGGGTTGATTATGGGAAGAAAGGCATTTCAAAGACCGATGAAAGAGGGAGTAGATCTGCTGAATCATGTGCAGGAAGTGTATTTAAACGAAGACATAGATCCGGCATAATATTCATTTTAAGCTATATAGCCTTGTGGCGTAGTGGATATTATTTTACCACAACTTGTTGAAGATTATCAACAAACGGGGGTTTTTATTTATCGAAAGCGCACTGAAATATCTCCCTGAACCAGCCGGCTAATTTTAAATTCTATAAAAAGTAAGGAGATGAGCAAATCTTTTAAAGCTGTCATTATGGACATGGATGGTGTCATCACCCAGACTGCCGAGATCCATGCGGAGGCGTGGAAAAAGATGTTTGATGATTTTCTCCGAGAAGAAAAAGGTGATAATTATGAGCCATTGGATATCGAGAAAGATTACAAAGAATATATCGATGGTATTTCCAGGTTTGATGGGGTCAGAAATTTTTTAAAATCCCGGAATATTGAATTGCCGGAAGGTTCAGAAGAGGATAGCCCTGACGACAAAACGGTTTTTGGTCTTGGAATGCGCAAAAATGAGATCTTCCTGAAATTGCTCGAAGAACGCGGTGCAAATCTATATGATGATGCAGAGGAGATGATCAATCATTGGAAAAAAAAGGGGATGAAGCTGGCTGTCATTTCGGCTAGCCGAAATTGTAAGCATATTTTAGAATCAGCGGGGATATTGGATTTATTTGATGCAAGAGTCGATGGAAATACCCAAAAAGAAGAGAATTTAAAAGGAAAACCCGAGCCGGACATTTTTTTAAAAGCTTGCGAACTGCTGGGAGTGGAAGTGGATCAGTCCTTCGTGATCGAAGATGCCAAAGCGGGAGTCCGTGCGGGGAAAAAAGGTCAGTTTCCCCTAGTCATTGGAGTGGACCGCAATGGAACTGGAGAAAGCCTCAAGCAGGCGGGAGCGGATCTGGTGCTCAGTGATCTACGTGATTTAAAAGATCAATTAAATAATATTTAAAAATATGGGAACTGCAGAAAAATTACCCGATGCAAATCAAAACATAGAAGCGATATACAATCAAATTGGATCCAGTGAACCAGCACTGTTTCTGGATTATGACGGTACCCTCACGCCGATCGTGCCTGATCCCGAGGATGCGACGCTATCCGATCATGCGAAAAAAATCATAAAAAAATTAGCTGAGAAAATTAACGTCTGTGTGATCAGTGGTCGGGATCGGAAGAATGTAGCTTCCATGGTTGGACTGGAATCAGTTATTTATGCGGGAAGTCACGGTTTTGACATCAGTGGTCCGGATGGCTTGGAAATGCAGTATGAACCTGGTAAAAAAGCGCTTCCGCATCTGGACGAGGCTGAAAAAAATCTAAATGAGAAACTCAAGAATATCAAAGGCTGTCAGGTCGAGCGCAAAAAATATGCAATCGCGGTACACTACCGAAACGTGGATGAAAAAGAAGTCGACCAGGTCAAAGATGCAGTGGAAGAGGAACTTAAAAATCAGGATCGTCTAAAAAAGGGAACTGGGAAGAAAATCATCGAACTAAAGCCGGATCTGGATTGGCATAAGGGTAAGGCACTGGACTGGCTGATGGATAAACTGGACTTGAAGTCTGACAAGTTCATTCCCATTTTTATTGGGGATGACATTACCGATGAGGATGCCCTGAAAGCTGTTGAGGAAAAAGGGATTGGCATAATAGTAGATTCTCATGAGTCCGATACTTCAGCCAAATACAAACTGAAGGATACCAGGGAGACTATTCTTTTTTTAGAAAAATTGAACGATCAGCTGAAATCCTAAAATTGGAATTGATATACGCTGATCACTGAATCTCCCAATGATTAAATAGATGTTGATCGCTCTTTCTTTGTTTCGATCCATCTCATTAGTAAAAGGCAATTTTATGGGAAAATTTAATATCGTATATGAAGGTTGGAAACCTGATGAACAAAAATTAAGAGAAGCAATTTGCACTCTTGGCAATGGCTATATTGCAACAAGGGGTGCCGCAGAGGAATACAAAAACAATAATTTCAATTACCCCGGAACATACTTGGCCGGGGGATACAACCGGGCCAAAACAGAGGTTTCAGGCAAGACAATTGAAAATGAGGATTTCGTCAATTTCCCCAACTGGCTCTTACTGACGTTCAAACCCGAAGAAGGACAGTGGCTGGATCTGGAAAAATTTAAAGTTCTAGATTACAAGCAAACCCTAGAAATGAAAGTTGGTGTTTTAACCCGTGAATTTCGGGTAGAGGACGGGGAAGGTCGGCGCACTGCAATCAAAAGCAGCCGGATAGTCAGCATGCGGGATCCCCACTTGGTTGCTCTTACTTGGACATTCAAACCTGAAAATTGGTCAGGGAAAGCTATTTTCAATTCCGGTTTGGATGGAAATGTGATCAATGACAATGTAGAGCGCTACAGAGACCTGGAAAGCCGCCATTTACAACCGCTCGAGACTGAGGTGCTTGATGAGCATTCAATTTTTTTAAGGGTTCAGACCCGTCAGTCAAGAATTACCATGACTCAAGCTGCCAGAACCAAGTTCTATCATAAGGACGAAGAGCTCAATCCGGTCTCTAATTCCAATCAAAGTGAAGGACATGTCTGTCAGGAATTTCAGGTTGAAGTCGAAAAAGGTGAAGAATATGTCTTGGAAAAAATAGTGGCTATCTACACTTCGAAGGACGGAGCGATCAGTGAAGCTGGACTGGAATCCAAAAAGGACATTGATAGAGTAGGAAGATTCAGGGAAATATTATTGAGACATACCAAAGCGTACGAAAGACTATGGCAAAGAGCAGATCTGGAAATTAAGGATAAGGACAATAATCAGGACCTGTTGAGACTTCATATTTTTCATATCTTACAGACCGTCTCCAAAAACACCATTGGAAAGGACGTGGGTGTACCCGCCCGGGGGCTTCATGGCGAAGCATATAGAGGACATATTTTTTGGGATGAGCTTTTTATTTTTCCCTTTTTGAATCTACGTTTTCCGGATATCACACGCAGTCTGTTGATGTACAGGTACAACCGATTGGACGAGGCCAGGCATGCCGCCAAAGAAGATGGAAAACGCGGAGCCATGTTTCCATGGCAGAGCGGAAGCAATGGCCGGGAAGAAAGTCAAGTGTTACATTTAAACCCCAAATCGGGTAATTGGATCCCGGACAACACACACCTGCAGCGGCATATCAATTCCGCAATTGTCTATAATATCTGGAATTATTTTTTGGCTACAGATGACCAGCAGTTTATGTCATTTTTCGGCGCGGAGATGATCTTGAGTATTGCGCTATTCTGGGAGAGTATGGTGACTCACAACGAGGAGGAGGACCGCTATGAGATCCACCATGTCGTGGGTCCGGATGAATATCATACCAATTACCCAGACTCCGACGAACCTGGTTTAAACAACAACGCCTATACGAATGTGATGGCGGCCTATGTGATGCAAAAGGCAATTGAAATATTGGATATCATTGAAAAGAGCAGAAAAAAGGAGCTTCTCAAAGAATTAGGGCTATCCGATAAAGATATCGAGCGCTGGAAGGGAATAGGTCAGAAAATGTACGTGCCTTTTCTGAAAGAGGATATCATTGCCCAATTTGAAGGCTATGGAGACTTAGAAGAGTTTGCTTGGGATGAATACCGCGAAAAATACGATGATATTCATCGCCTTGACCGAATACTGGAAAATGAAAATGATACGCCCAATAAATACAAAGCCAGTAAGCAGGCAGACGTCTTGATGCTTTTTTACCTCTTCTCCCGAGATGAAATCAAGTCGATTTTCAAAAAACTCGGGTATGAGTTTTCGGAGGAAATGATCAGCAAAAACATTGAATATTACCGGAAACGAACCTCTCATGGATCTACCTTAAGCCGAGTTGTTTTTTCCTGGATATTGCTCAAATACGACAAAGAGAGATCTTGGGAGAATTTTAAAACTGTTTTAGTAAGTGATTTTAAGGATATCCAGGGTGGTACCACTCCCGAAGGAATTCATTTAGGGGCAATGGCCGGATCCTTGGATCTAGTGCAGAGGGGATTTTTAGGATTGGATGTGGGCGAAGATGCCTTGTGGGTGAATCCTCCAAGATTAAGCCCTCTCAAAAAAATCAAGCTGAAAATTAATTACCGCAGACACTGGATTTCTATTTCAATAGGCGATGAAATTCTTAAAATCACCTTTGAGGAAGGCTATGGAAATAAAGTTAATATCGGTGTTTTTGATAAAATCCACGAATTCAAATTGGGCGAAGTGAGGGAATTTCCACTTCCGGAAGGTTCAGATTGAACAGGAGTCCGATAATAAAATCTTTAACTATTGATGGATGGCTGATAAAAAGGAATCAAAAAAACTAATCGAAGATGCTTATTTAAAGTCTCCTGAAGAGATACTTGAAACGATCGACGTAGATCAGGAAAAGGGGCTTTCGAAGGAGGAGGTAGAAAAAAGAAGAGAAAAGTATGGATCCAATATTCTGGAGGAACAGGATAAGGAGAGCATCTGGGAGATCCTTTTTTCTCAAATCAACAATCCGGTCATTTACCTTTTGACAGCTGCTGCGATCCTCGCATTTATTTTTGGAGATATCCCTGAGGGGATCGCAATAGTGGTAGTCATGATTGTGAATACAGCTATTGGATTTTGGATGGAATACAAGGCTCAAAAGTCCATGGAGGCGCTGAAGCAGATGGATAAAGTCGAAGCCCGGGTAATCCGAAATGGGAATGAGGAAAAAATCGACGCCGAAAAAATTGTCCCAGGAGACATTTTGATCGTCAAGTCGGGAGATTTGGTTGCGGCAGATGCAAGGATTCTGGAAGCCACGGAGTTGGGAATCGATGAGTCTCCGCTGACAGGAGAGTCTGTGCCTGTCAATAAATCTTCTGATGTAATGGAAGAGGAAAAACCAGTCGCAGACCGAAAAAATATCCTCTTTAAAGGAACAGCCGTCACAGGCGGATCCGGCAAAGCAGTCGTCTATGCTACAGGAATGCAAACCGAACTGGGGAATATTTCTGCTTTGGTAGGCCAGGAGGAAAAAGACCAAATTCCGCTTAACCAAAAATTGAATAAGCTCACCAAAAGACTCATTTTCGTCACTATTGGTCTGGCAGTAGTATTTTTTATTATGGGTTGGCTAGCTGGTGAGGATATATATGAGCTGATTCAGACATCTATCGCCTGGACTATTGCTGCCATTCCCGAAGGCCTTCCTATAGTAGCCAGTATAGCTTTGGCAAGAGGAATGCTTCGCTTGGCGGATAAGAATGTGATCGTCAAAAAGCTGGAAGCAGTAGAAACTCTGGGAGAGACAACCGTAATTTTTACCGATAAAACAGGAACATTAACTGAAAACGAATTAACCGTCAGCACTTTGGTTTTACCTGAAAACCATCGAATGGAAGTAGACTGGCAAAGTGGTGAACAACCCGAAATCAAGGAAGAGAGCGATCCAGAAGGGAATGAGAACTTTGACCACATGCTTAAAATAGCTGTACTTGCCAATGACGCCAATTTATTTGGTGAAAACGAAATCAAGGAAGATCTAAATCAGCCTCAGGCAACCGAAAACGAAGATTCTGATACGGAGAACGATTCAACCGAAAAGTCATCGAAAGAGTCTGAAATTAAAGAGAAGGATGCGGGGGAAAAAGATTCTGAAAACAATAAAAAGGAAGCAGATAATAGGGAATCAGAAGAGAAGAAAGCTGATGGGCAAGGAAAAGGGGTAGATGTGGATCTCAATATTGAAGAAGGGAATATTCAGGTCAAAATAACATCAACTGACAAGAGTGCTGATACTGAAGTGGATCTCAATATTTCCTCTGATGACAAAAACGTGAATATTCATATTGATTCGGATTCAAAAGAAGGGGAAGATGATGAGTCTAAAGCCGGGAAAAAGAGCCGAAAAAATCAAAATGAAAGTGGTGAAGAAGAAATAGAGGAGGAAGAAGAGGAAACTGAAGAGGAAGAAGAAGAGGAATCCAAGAAAGATAAGCCTAAGGGCGATGGAGATCCGCTGGAGGTGGCATTGCTGAATTTCACCTATCGTTTTGATCAGGAAAGCTATAAAAAGTACCGGAAGCTGCAGCGGAAACTGCACGATCCCTTTGACTCTGAAAGTATGGTCATGGGGGTGATCTGCAAGGAGGACGAAGGCTATTATGTGGCAGGCAAAGGTGCAGCGCACGCTATTTTGGATCGCTCATCAGCTATGCTTGTGGATGGCGAACCAAAGGAAATGGCAGATGAGGATCGGGATTTTTGGCATCAAAAAAATGATGACCTGGCCGATGAAGGGTTGCGCGTACTGGCTTTTGGATTCAAGAATATCGATAAACTACCCGAAGGAGAAGAGGGGGAGGATTTTTTACATGATCTTACGTTTGTGGGCCTTATTGGATTCTTGGACCCACCTAGAGAGGAGGTGGCCGATGCCATCAAAACCTGCTATGATGCCGGAATAAAAGTGGTCATGGTGACAGGAGATCATCCAGGTACTGCAAAAAATGTGGGTAAGAAGGTACACCTATTCCAAGATGACGATGATGTCGATTCTTTGACCCTGTCAGGAAATGAGTTAAAAGAAGCGCTCGAAGAGGAAGAAGGATCAAAAATCAGAGATAAGATTATTTTCTCAAGAGTGGACCCCTCTCAGAAGTTGAGCCTGATCAAGCATTTTCAGGAAAAGGGAGAACTGGTCGGCATGACAGGAGACGGCATCAATGATGCTCCAGCCCTCAAGAGAGCTAACATCGGGATTGCAATGGGACAGAGAGGTACCCAGGTGGCACAGGAGGTCTCGGATATGGTATTGAAAGACGATGCTTTTGGGTCAATAGTAAAGGCAATCGAACAAGGGCGGATCATCTTTGGAAATATCCGCAAGTTTATCATTTATCAGCTTTCGTATCACCTGAGTGAGATCCTGATAATCGGACTTGTCAGTTTCACATTGTTTAATCTGCCTTTACTTCCGTTGCAGCTGTTATTTCTGAATCTGCTATCCGATGTTTTCCCTGCATTGGCTTTAGGCGTAGGGGAGGGTAATCCGGGAATCATGAAAAAGCCACCCAAAGATCCAAATGAGCCGATCCTGACCTCACAAAACTGGACTCAGATCGGAGTCTATGGCTTCATATTGACAAGCTGCATTTCAGGAGCTTACTTTTTCGCCCACTTCGCATGGGAGCAGCCTGACGAAATCACGAATAATGTCGCATTCTTTAGCTTGGCTTTCGCCCAGTTATTGCATGTATTCAATATGCGGGAAAATGATGAGCATCTCATTTTCAATCAGGTAACCCGGAATAAATACGTCTGGATGGCACTTGGGCTGTGTAGTTCGGTTCTGATTGCTGCCTATTTTATACCTGGAATATCAAAAATCCTTGAATTTCAGGATTTGGAACCACGGCTTTGGGTCTTGATAGGAATTACCAGTTTTTCTCCACTTGTCATTATCCAACTGCTTAAAATCGTTCAACAAAAACTAAAGTCATGAAATCGAACAGGATGGGAACGGTACATACTGGAGGAAATATTGCACCTGCGAGAATCTCTGTAGCCAATAATATTCAAATTTTAGAGGCACTGACTTGAGCTTAGCATTCATCACCATAAGATGTCATGATGATCATTAAAAAGATAAAAAGGAAATGAAGATCGTAACATTTACCCTGAACCCAGCTCTCGACAAAAGCACGTCGATCGAGCGATTGAAACCTGAGAGCAAGCTGCGCTGTGAGGAGCCGACCTATGAGCCCGGCGGTGGAGGAATCAACGTTTCCCGTGCCATTAAGATCCTCGGAGGAGATTCCCATGCCATTTATGCGGCCGGTGGAGCTACCGGCGATAAAATCAATGAATTGCTGAATGAAGAAGGAATAGACCAAAATTACATCAGGATAAAAAATGCTACCCGCGAAAATCTGGTGGTGATGGAGAAATCCACCAGAAATCAGTACCGTTTCGGAATGCCAGGGAGCAAAATCAGCGAATCCGAATTACAGAAATGCCTGGATGTATTGAATGATCTTCCAGAAGATGTGGAATATCTGATTGCAAGTGGCAGTTTACCTCCGGGAGCTCCTGATGATTTCTATGCAAAAGTTGCCGAAATGGCGAAACGCAAAAACATTCAATGTGTGATTGATACCTCTGGAAAAGCGCTGGTCAAAGCGGCTGAAGCAGGAGTCTGCATCATGAAGCCCAATTTGAACGAATTGAGTGCACTTGCTGACAAAAATGAAGTGTCAGGTCTGGAGCAGGAAGAAATTGCCAAAAAAGTAATCCAGGAAGGCAAGGCAAAAATTCTGGTCGTCTCGCTGGGAGCAAGAGGTGCGATGCTGGTGACTAAGGATAAAATCGAATACATCGTACCTCCTACGGTAAAGCAGGATAGCACCGTGGGGGCCGGAGATTCCATGGTAGCAGGTATAATTCTTTCTCTCTCAAGGGGCGATGAATTGATCGATGCCGTAAAATGGGGCGTAGCTGCAGGAACAGCAGCGACCATCACTCCGGGTTCTGAACTTTGCCGCAAAAAGGATGTGGAGAAAATATATGGATGGCTCAATGAAAAAGGAGAAAAAGATCAGAAGAACTAAGCAACTGAACGGTATCCTGAAATAATTCCGGATTTCTTCAGCAATCGAATTTGTTATTTTTTGATCAAGGGTGTGAAAATGGATTGAATTAATTAAGGCTAGAAAAGATGAGCAAAAAGGTACTACTGATGATACTGGACGGATGGGGAATTGCACCGGAAGGAGAAAAGCAATATTCGGCAATCCATCAGGCAGACACCCCTTTTTTCGATCGGATATGGCAAAACGAACTCCACTCTGAATTAACGACTCATGGCATTGCAGTTGGACTTCCCGAAAATCAGATGGGAAACTCTGAGGTCGGACACATTAATCTGGGTACCGGAAGGGTCGTCTATCAAAATCTTCTAAAAATCAACCTAGCCATCCGGGATGGAAGTTTATCCAAAAATAAAGTGCTCCTGGATGCTTTTTCTTACGCCAAAAGTGAAAACAAAAAGGTCCATATCATGGGCTTGGCATCGGATGGCGGAGTGCATTCCCATATTGACCATCTCAAAGCAATCTGTGAAATAGCGAGCAACCAAGAATCCACTCCGCTGTTTATCCATGCTTTTACAGATGGTAGAGATACCGATCCCAAAAGCGGGATTGGATTTTTGGAAGATCTGGAAAAGCATTTTGAGAAAACTACTGGGACTTTAGCCAGTATTATGGGACGCTATTACGCCATGGACCGTGGGCAAAACTGGGACCGAACAGCCAAAGCCTATCATGCTTTGACAGATGGGGAAGGCGAATCAAAAATCCCGGCAGAAAAATGGAAGGATGTCATGAGAGCGAAATACGAAAAAGGAGAAACTGATGAATTTATCAAGCCAATAGTCCTTACTCGCAATGAAAAACCAATAGCCACCATTGATGAAGGTGATGTAGTTATCTGTTTCAACTTTCGGACAGACCGATCCCGGCAAATCACAGAAGCTCTTACTCAAAGAGATTTTGAAGAGCATCAGATGGAGAAAATTGATCTTCGATATATCACCATGACCCCATATGATAAAAGTTTCAAGGACGTGAAGACGCTTTTCGAAGAGGAGAATCTGAAAAATACCCTGGGAGAAGTACTTTCGAAAAGAGAAAAAAAACAGATCCGGATCGCAGAGACTATAAAATACCCTCATGTGACCTATTTTTTCAATGGGGGAAGAGAGCAGGAATTTGAAGGAGAGGAGCGTATCATGATTGACTCTCCGGATGTTTCCACCTTTGACAAAAAACCGGAAATGAGTGCGGAAAAAATCAAAGAGGCCATTATTCCCAAATTGGAGTCAAAAGAACCTGATTTTATCTGTTTGAATTTTGCCAACGCAGATATGGTCGGACATACTGGAGATATGGATGCCGCCATCAAAGCCTGTGAGACTGTGGATACCAATGCAGAGCTGATTTCAAGAGCTGCCTTAAAAAATGATTATGTGGTCCTGATTGTATCGGATCATGGCAATTGCGATAAAATCAAGAATTCCGATGGCAGTACTTTTACTGCACATACGACCAACCCTGTCCCTTGTGTCTTACTGGGATATAAAGATGATATTCAACTCATGGATGGCAAACTGGGAGACGTTGCACCTACTATTCTATCCATAATGGGCATAGAAATTCCCAATGAAATGTCCGGCGAGATATTGATTAGTGCCAAAGAATAAATAAAGGGATGAGACTTTTGAAAGAAAGCTCCACTTGTATTTGGACAAAAATCTTGGGAGGTCTTAAAAATCGATCTTTAAGAAGAATTTTAATTTATAATCACCGATTATGGCTGAAGGCAATCACAAATCCGGAAATAAATCT
>CAZFSC010000098.1:0-12759 GCA_964521585.1 uncultured Limnohabitans sp. | reverse complement strand
TAGGCTATTGGGCATTACAGACAGGAGATTTGGAGCGAAGTAGATTGTTTTTTGAGATGAATATTGCCAATTACCCCCAAAGCGCCAATGTCTATGATTCCATGGGAGATTACTTTTTGGCTGCTGATCTGCCTGAAGAAGCAGCTCGGTTTTTCAGAGAAGCACTAAAACGGGATGAAAATCCTGAAACGAAAAAGAAGCTTGCTGAACTTAAGTCCGAAAGGAATAAACAATGAGGATTATTTGCCTTGGTGTATTTCTCTGCTTGATTGCTTTTAAGCCACTTTTTGCTCAAGAAGTAAGAGAAGGATATATTCATGCCAATGGAATTAATTTCCATTACTTGGATTTTGGTGGGAAAGGTTTGCCATTGATTTTTATACAGTCTTTCCATGATGATGCCTCCGAATGGTATACCGGAGAAATGGAAGGAGTTGCCAGTCAGTTTACTCCGGAATATCGAGTGTTAGCCATTACAAGACGAGGTTGGGGCAAGTCTGATTACACCGAATGGGGATATGATGTGGCTTCGCAATCTGAGGATTTATTGGCTGTTATGGATGCTTTGGGAATTGATGAAGCCGTTTTGATCGGACGTATACCGGCCAATCAGGATATGCTTTGGATTGCTGAGCATCATCCGGAGCGGATGGCTGCCATGATAATGATCGGAAATCCGTATTTAAGCCTGAATTCATCAGAACCCGAAATCCAAAAATATGAAACCAAACTGCTAGCAATGTCTTGGGATCTAGATAAACATGCAATAGGCATGCGTGGTCCAAGAAATAGTTGGCGTCCACATTTTTTAGCAGATAGTAGCCGGAAGATCGAAATTCCCACTCTTCGTTTTTTGAGCAAAATGGATCTTGAAAGTCTGCCTGGAGGAAGAAATGCTTTTTATTTAGACCGAACGATTCAGAAGGTTTCATCTGAAGATTTTGAGCCTTGGAATGAACAGGTTGCTCTGGCTGCTGAATATTTTCGGGATTTAGGGAAGGACTCCATCAGAAAGGAATTTATCTGGGATTATTTGATCCGACATGATCCGGGCCCTGCTTTCAGGGAAGGAATGCAGCAGGCTTTGGGTAACTTTTTACAGACTGTCTGGGAACCCGAAATTCCTGAAGGTGCGGAATTTGATATGTTCTGGAGAGAAGTATACGCCCCTTTTTTCGTGAGGGAAATAAAAGATTTTTTGAATGAAACACTTGAATGACTAAAAAAACACCATCATGCCAAAACTAAAAAATTTAATCTCTCTACTTTTAACCCTTACCCTTTTGAGCTTTTCACTGCAAGCTCAGGAATCTTCGTCTTCTTACCAATCCAAAATGATAGATATAGGTGAAATCTAGATGGAGTATTATGACCACGGGGGTAACGGACCTTTGCTGATTGATGTACAGGATTTCCATAACTATTATGAAGGACCCTATTACAGACCTGAATCACCTGGTCTGATGTTTTTGGAGGAATTAATCCAAGGTTTTCACGTAGTGGCACCTATGCGAAGAGGCTATGGGAAAAGTACTGACACCAAATGGGGCATGGATGTGGCCACGCTGGGAAAAGATTTATTACTTTTTATGGATGCGATGGGTGTGGAAAAGGCCTTTTTCTATGGTCGCTTTCCAGGCAGTCAGGAGATGACCTGGATCGCTGAGCATCATCCCGATCGGGTGCAAGGCTTAATCTATTTCAATAATCCCATTGTCCTAGTGCATTGTTCGGATATGGAAGTCATCGAGTACTTTGAAAATATTTCGGTATTTACTCCGGATTTTGATAAGGAAAAACTGAAACGCATCATGGGTTCGCGAGCGATGTATCGTCCGGATTTTCTGACAAACAAGGACTTGCGGATTGAGGTACCGGTCCTTCGTTTTATCAATCCGGAGTTTGAAAAGACAAATTTCAACCTCCATTGGATGGAAACAGGTGAACTTAAAAATATGATAGAAGAAGAATGGAAGGGAACGAGGAATGAAGAACAGCAATATCTGAAGGACTTGCTTAGTGATTCGGTTCGCTACGAACGGATTTACGAAAAATTGAAAGCTTGTAATCTTTCAGCGGAAATTGAAGAAGGAATGAAACGCGCCTTTGGGGACCACTTGATCACGCGTTTGGAGCAGGAATTTCCTCAGAAACTGGATAGTGATCAAGCTTTTGCAGACTACATGCTTTGGCAGGCAAAGCATATTTTGGACTTTAAAGAGGAAGAGATGAAGTAATCCTAAAAATCATTTTACCTGCTAAAAAATTCAATTACTGAAATCATTAGGAAAATATATCTATTCCATATTGCTGGATTCGCTGCCTTTTCCAAAAACATCTGCTGTTCAAAAAGAGCCCTATTAAAGATCTAAATGTTCAGAAAGGAAAATTTTGGCAGGTTCGGAAATATCTGCTTTTTCAAAAACCTTGATTTTAAAGTTTTGAGAATCGGGAAGCTCCACCATCAAAAAATAAGAAACCGTCAAAATGGCTAAGGCAAAAAGGCCAAAGAAAATAAGCAGGATAAACTTGGGACAGTCTTTCATCGGTAGAAGTATTTGGTTGATTGAGTCCAAGTTCTTTATTTCCAATAGATTAATCAATCCCTGAATTCAGTGAAATTATTATACGCTCTTACTAACTTCCCACTCTTAATCACTTCATAAACCGCCCAAATATCCTGAATATCATCAAGTGGGTTTTTATCCAAAATCAGCAAATCAGCTCTTTTACCAACTTCTACTGAACCGAGCTCCCCTTCTAAACCCATCACTTCTGCATTAGTAAGTGTTGCGGCTTTGATGGCTTCCATTGGCGACATGCCCAACTCAGTGAGAAAGATGATTTCATCCTGAATCCACTTCATAGCTTCGGTCTGATCTGTACCGGCAGAGATCTTTACTCCTTCGAGAATTGCTTTTCGGGTGATTCGTGCATTCCAATCAATAATGGATTTTTTGTTTAGCTGTTTACCTGCTTTAGCTATGTTGGAATTAATTGGTTCCTCCTTTGGCTTGGGTGAGATTTCGCTGTTCCTCCAAGCTGAAATAGTAGGTTCAAAAATGATATTCTTTTCCTTCATGTATTTGAAGAGCTTAATAAACCGATCATCATTTTCATCAATAGCATTTAGATTTTTCTGCGGTAGCCAATTTTGAATCGCGTCATTAAACTCATTTGGCAGATCATCATGAACCTCAAAGGCCAAAGAAAGGGCATGGCTCATCCCATCGGGACTCGCCTCCACCAAATTTGAAGGTTTTGAGGGAAAAATAGTGGCGTGTCCATACACCTGTAGTCCTTGATCATGGGCATCATTGGTAATGGCCAAAATTTGCGCAGCTGTCAAAGAAGAATAGAGCTTAATGCCGGTTGCACCAGCTTTCTTAGCCTCGGAAATTACAGTCGAAATGTCCGTATCCTCTTCGATCAATCGCATCCATGGGGCTTCACCTGGTTCATACGGTCCCGCTGCGAATTTTACTCGTGGATCTACCATGAATTCTGGACCAAAAAAGGTGGCAGAATAATAAATGTCTGGAATTTGAAATAGGTCCTGAACAGCTTGTTCTTTTAGATTTTTGTAAATCAGCGCATTCCCTCCCATATCACGGACAGAAGTAATCCCAGATTTAAGCATACTCTGTAAGTCCTGTACTCTAGTTTGATTGGGGGAAAAGTGGGTATGACCGTCAATTAAGCCGGGAAGGATAAATTTTCCACTTAAATCTAAAACGGTACAATTTTCCGGAAGTGTTTCTTTCCCTGTAGGAAAAATCGATAAAATGATTCCGTTTTGAATTAGTACAGTCTGGTTTTCCATCACCTCATTTCCTGTTCCATCGATGATCGTGACCGTTTCTATTGCTAGAGATTTGTCCTGCGCCTGAAGGATGGGACTTGTAATTATCCAAAAAAGTATCAACCCGAAAACGTCTCGTATTTTCACCTTCACATTAAATTCATTTTTTAATTCAAAACTAAAATTTACCAATCGCCTCAATTTTCACATCCTATGATGCTAGACTTTTCTTCCTTCTAAACGGCTGCAGATGGCCGTAAGTCAAACTTCTCCAAAGCCATTCGAGCGGACCGAAAAGGTATCTTTTCAACCAAATTGGACTGATGATCATCTGAAAAACCCAAATCCCTAAAACCAGAAAATAAAGCTGGTAATATTCCCATTCCCCAAATTGATTCAGTCCGTAGCCAAAGAATACCAAGGTGCAGATCACCGAATGCATCACATAATTGGTAAAGGCTAGCTGACCTACCGCGCGAAGGCTTGTCATTAGTTTTATCAAATAGCCTTTTTGGTAGATCAAAATCACTACCGATACATGTGCCATCATAATCAATATGCGTTGAAAATCGTAAATCAACGGTACCCAATTGATAGAATGCTCCTCGATATACTTCAGGCCGGCCTCCACATTGGGGAAGTGAATGGTATTGTAGATAAAAGAGAAAATGACCAAAGGGAGACCTATTCCATATCCTATCCAAATGGTTTTTTTGTATTGTTTTTCGGTCCATTTCATCGTGAGAAAGCCCCATTTAAAGAGTGCAATTCCCAGCATCATCAAGGCCAGCATATCCCAAATCGAAAAAATCAGGAATTTGAATTGTCCGTCCAAGGCTTTGGGTCTGACAAAACTGGCTACTTCCGAATAGCTTCCTTTCATCAAGGCCGTATTTTCGGCAACTCCCTCAGTATTGGGGATGTATTGACGCTGAATTTCATTCCAGGTTTCAATAGCTCCAATCTGCGAATCGTTGAGGGCTTTTCCCTGTTCTTGTAGCGTATTAGCAGCCTTATATTCAAGATATTTGCTCCGTATATCTTGCATGAAAAGGGTATTGGCCACAAATCCGATAATGGCGACAATCGGTACTCCCATGGCCAAGTATTTGGGCTTCATTTTTCGAAACAGAAATGCCAACATTCCGATCAGACCATAGAAATACAGAATATCACCCAGCCATAGGATCAAATGCGCATGGGCCAAACCAAAGAGGGTCAGCCAGATCATACGTTTGTAAAAAAGCCAAGTAACTGGCTTTCCGGTTTTCTCTTTTTTACTGGTAAAGAGCACTATTCCCGCTCCAAAAACCATGGAAAAAAGCGCTCGCATCTTGCCTTCGAAAAAGATAATATTTACCGAATGGGTCCAAAAATTAACATTACTAGTATCCTGAGCCCAAGGTTCTGTAAAATAATCAGGCATAGCAAAAAATGGAATATTTAGGATTAGAATTCCCAATAAGGCCACTCCTCTGATGATATCGATGATGTCTATTCTGTCGGTGAGAACGGCAGGTTTTGGTGATTCATCGATTTGCTCCACTTCCGTGCTGGCTGGTAAAATCATGATGGAAAAGTTTTGCCATCCAAGTTTTACTTAATAAATCATAAAATCAATCCCTGAATTCAGGGATTGATCGCCTCTTCTTCATGTATTATTTTTATTCATTAAGCCAAAAAAAATGAGAATTATTTATTTAATCCTAACTCTAACTTTCTCTTTTCCTTTTTCTATTTGCGCCCAGGGATCTTGGCCCGACAGCATCAAGCATCAAGGTTTGAACTTGTACTCTGATATAGATGGTTTTTCTATTTTCACCTCCAAGGAAGCTCAAGTGGATGAAATTACACTGGATCTGCTAAAGGATGCCAAACGTTATTTTGACCAGGTATTTAAGATTACTTTTCCCATATCAGTACTTTTTGTCTCCAATGCCAAGTGGGCTCAATATGCCTATTATCCACCACCAGGAATGCCCCAGGCCTGGGCAGGCAATATATTTCTAGGAAGTGAAAAATCTGTGGTTGCTGATCAAGCCGAGCAGCAACTCAAAAATCTACCTAATGAGCAACTCAAGAAGTTACAGGACCACTTTGGTGCCCCCTTGAATATGGATTTGTTTTATCGAAATAATGTAGCGGTGCATGAGTTGGGGCATTTGTATCATTTTTTTGAGGCGAGTCAAACTCAGCGAAAATGGCTTCAGGAGGTTTTTGCTACTTATGCTGCAAGGCTCTTTTTAGTGAAACATAATCCCGAACTGGCAGCAGCTACTGTGAGCTATGCAGAGATTGGTTCGGAAGCTCATTTTCCATTTATCAAACATACCTCTTTGGATAAATTTGAAGAGTTATACCTTCCGGGCTTAGGGCCGCAGAATTACGAATGGTTTCAATTTCAATTGTTCAAAAAGGCAGTACAGTTGCAGGAAAATTTCGGAGAAGAAGGACTGATTGATTTGAGGGAATTTCTGGTTAAAACTGATTTGATGACTAATGAAAAAATGGAAGATGTTCAACTTCGAAATAAACTCCAAGATCAATTGGGGAAGGAAATGGCTGAGTTGCTTTTGAGTTGGGAGTTTTAAATCAAATCTGATTAAACTTATACACCAACTCCGCCGTATTCTTTGCCTCCAGCTTATGAAGAAGATTTTTACGGTGTGACTCCACGGTATTGAAGCTGATATGAAGCTGCTCGCTGATGCTTTTGGTGGAGTGTCCCTGTGCGATCAATTTGGCTACTTCCTTTTCCCGATCAGAGATTTTGTTTTTGATTTTAAGAAACTCAAACCGCTCGGGCTTGGAATGAAAATAGACCTGCTTGATAGCAGTAAGATTGGTTCTTAATTCTTTTTCCAGGCTCTGGACTTCCTCAGCCGATTTCTCCCGGGTATCTATCCAAGAGCACAGCACCAAATAGGAGATGGGATCAAAGATTCTTTCATCAAGCAAAACCGCATTATAGGTTACCGGAATCTGATTTTTATTTGCATCAAATACAGCTGCTTTTACCTGAAGAAATTCTTCTGCGAAAAGGTAATCTGGGTGATTTTGTATAGCGTCCGCCTGGACATACATAGTTTGATAAATGTTCTCGATAAGGTGTGGAGGAATAATCCCCGTAAAAAACACCATTCCATGCTTTTCAAAATTCTTGAGCGAATGCCCAGTCACTCGCTCGATACTAGGACTTACATAGAGAAAGTCATGGGTATAAAGCCAAAACAAAGCAAAAAATGTATCTGGAATTTGCTCCAAATTCGCTTGCAATTGATCAATTTTCGATTTTTCCGATTCAGTTGAAACTCCCAAGGCTTCAGAGATAGATAAAAGACACATAAGCATCTGATTTAAAGCGCCCGTGATTTTTTCATTAAGGGCTTAACCTACCCTAAAAAAATTCTATTTTCCGAAATAAAAAAGAGAAGGCGGATATTTTATCCCTGAATTCAGGGATTGAAATCAAAGGATTTTAGCATGAACTTGATTTCAAGTTTACCGATTTGTCATCTAAAGTAAAATATCCAGAACTATGAGAAAGGCTATTTCCCTTTTAACAATGATTTTCTTGGGCACCTTGCTGAGCCAAGCTCAAGACCGGGTGATTTTCAGCTCATTTTCTCCTGAGACTTGGGAGATTTTCCTTTCCCGGGATAATGGGAACACCTTTCATCCAATTACCGACCATCCTGCCTTGGATTACGATGCAGTGATCTCGCCGGATGAAAAATGGATTGTTTTTACTTCAGAGCGAAATGGAATACCTCAGCTGTATGTCATTCCAGTAGAAGGAAATACCGAACCAAAACGCTTGATCCAATCGGGCTCATTTCAGGATCAGGCAACTTTCTCTCCTGATGGGAGCCAACTCGCATTTGTAGGATCTCATGAAGGGAATGCGGAAATTTATTTGATTGATTTTTTGGCGGATTCGCTACAGGATATTTCCCAAGCCAGGAATATCACCAATCATCCGGGAGGGGATTTTAGACCTTCTTTCTCTCCTGATGGAAAATACCTGGCTTTTTCCAGTGATCGGGGACATGCGATCCGACCCCATCGAGTTTTTCCTTTTGCCATGGATCGGAAAGGGGATATCTACAAAGTAGATTTGGAATCCGACAAACTCGAACGCTTGACTAAAACGGACGCTTGGGATGGAAGCCCGAAATGGTCCGAAGATGGAAAGCAGATTTATTTTTATAGCGGAAGGAAAAATAGTCAGTTGGCGATTTTTAAAATGAATGCAGATGGAACAGATGTCCAGCAACTCAGTGATTCCAGCCATGTGGGGCTTTCCCCCGCAATCATTTCCGATTCGAAACTTGCCTATACCACTGTAAACCAAGAGATGGATCGGATCTATCAACTTATTTTAGATCTAAATTCACAAGAAATCGATACACTTTACAGTGGGGAGTTGGATCTATTTCATCCCTATCGGAGCAAGTCCGGGATTTGGGTGGCCCATGGAGCCAGAACTTCAAAAGAAATCAAAAGCAATAAAGGTGGTTTTGCGGGAAATCTGATCGGGGCGGGATTCCCGATTATTAGAAACCAAGACTCATTGAATCTCGAACTTATAGCTATCCGCAGGGCTTTTGCTGCTCCTCCGGATCCAAATGGGCCTTACTTGGTATTTGATTACATTGATCAGGAAGATCCTACAAAAATATTTATGGATGGAGCCACATTTTGGATGTGGCCGGCAGTGATTTTGATTTTGCTGGTAGTTTGGATGCTTTTTTGGGGATTTTATCTGGGTATCCGTAATAGGAAACAAATTCCATTTTGGAGGTTTCTTTTAGCTGTCTTATCAGGTTTTATTGGCTTTGCTGGTGTGATCGCAGTTTTCTTTTATTTTTTCTTGTTTGATTTTCTGAAATTCGATTATCTGCCTGTTGCAGCTTTTGTGTTGTTTTTGATTTTGGGAATAGTGGCTTTGGTCGCCTATTTAAAGATGATGAAGACTGAAAAATCAGCTCAATCGAAGAGCGTTCTGTCTAAATATGTGTTCCGTACTTTCCTGATTTTAGCCATACTCTGTATTTATTTGGGACTTTTTGCAGGTTACTTCTTTCAATTGAGACCTGAGCTTTATCGAGTCAACTATCAAACTCTGGAATCAGAGCGAATCCATTCTATAATACCTCAGTCAGGAGTACATCCTGCTTTTGGGACGGTGATCGATTTGAAATACTTGCCTGATGGTTCTGGTTTGATTTTTACGACGGGACCATTCCGAGGAGACAAAGGAAGTAAAGCTTCAGTTTGGGAGTACGATTTTGCTAGCAAAGTCCAAAAAAACCTCACTCAAATGAATAATAACAGTGGTTTTGGGGATTATTCAGCGGCAAAAGATCGTATGGTGTTCCGCAGTGATCGGGATGGGAATTTTGACATTTTTATACAAGAAAATGGAGAGCTCAAGAATCTGACGAATAGCCCTAGCCGTGAAAATTTTCCGGTAATTTCTCCAGATGGAAATAAGATTGCCTTCGTGGGGGATCAAAATGGTAAGGATGTGGGAGGTGGTATCAAAACCATGGATCTCTACTTGATCGAGCGGGAGGGGAAAGGCTGGTCTAAACCTAATCAAATCACCTTTACACAAAGCCAAACCGGCCATCCACATTTTTCTCCGGATGGAGAGTGGTTGATTTATACCACGGAAGAATATGGAATCAATGATGAGCAACCCTTGTCTCAAAGCTTCATTTTTTCCCCTCAGATGTATGGGGAAATCGTTGCTCTACGACTCCGTGATGGCAAGAAAGTGAAACTCACTCACAATAAATGGGAAGAAGGCGCTCCGCTATGGGTCAAAGGTTTAAGGAATTGAATTAGAAATGGAAAAGTCTTTCTCATTTCAATAAATAAGTTCCTACCGCCCCGGGATTTAGCTGGGATCGAAATCTGCTCTCCGGAAAATTCACCGTGAAGCTTACCGGTTCTTTCCCTTCATTCAGGACAATCAATACTATCCGTCCATCTGGGCGCTGAAATGCGACATTTGGTAATCCCTCGACCTCATTGCTGTCTATTCTGACCGAGCCAGACAATACGTATTTGCTGGCGTGTGCGATGATGTAATAAGCCGGGTTTCGGGTGACAGAATCTCCGTCTATCGTCACTGCTCCCAGACATCGATTGCATCCACCCCGATCCGTAAATGGAGTCAGGCTTGGATTGGAAGTCAGGTTCCATTCCAAGACCACCCTTGCCCAATTTCTTGTCGCTCCGATTATCAGATTCTTTACATGCCAGACCAAATCCTCCGGGAGATTTCCGGGCGCGCCTATCCACTGCTCGGTGAAGTAAATATGCTTATCTGGAAATGCTTGGTGTACCTCGGATAGGGCTTCAATTTCCCCTCCATACAGATGAAATGCCGAACCGTCAATGTATGGATTGGCCAAAGAATCGCTCAAAACAGTAATGGGGTAATCTGGCCGGTCGGCATTGTGATCATAGATCAGGATTTTGGTCTGGATTCCAGCTTCTTTAAATGCAGGTCCCAAATGCTGCCCAATAAATCTGGCCTGTTGCTCCGGAAGCATTAAAAGAGAAGGATTGTTGCCGGGATGTAAGGGTTCATTCTGGATAGTCAAGGCATCGATATCCAAACCCTCATTTTTCATTTCCTGAATGTATCGGACCAGATACAGGGCATAGACAGCTTCATATTCTTCCAAAAGCGAACCGCCCCGCGTGTCTTTATTATCCTTCATCCAGGCGGGAGGAGACCAGGGAGAGGCCATCAGCTGGATATCTGGGTTGATCTTCATGATCGCTTTGAGGATGGGTAAAACATCTTCACGGTCCGGCCCGAGATCGAAATATTCCATTTCGGGATCTGTGGCCAAAGAATCGGCCAGATCATTATAGGAAAAAGGGAATTCGTTTAGATCAGAGGCAGCCACGGAAAGCCGGAGGTAGGATATTCCAATTTCATTTTCGCCATTGCCAAATAGTTCCTCCAGCAGAGAATTTCTCGCCGAATCGCTCATTCCCAGTAGATGCAGTGCACTTCCTTGAGAAAGAGTAAAACCAAATCCTTCCATGCTTTGGTAACTGATGTTAGGATTGATAAAAATGCCATCTTCTGACAAGTCATCTTCGCTCAATGGAGTCAGCCCAATGGAATCCTGTAAGGCGAAAAGGACATTTGCATTAGGGTCTGTAAGGACAAATTCAACTGGTTTCCGAACTTGTTCACAGGAAAAGGCAAAAATCAAGGCAAGAAAAAGAAGAGTAAGGCTGGATTTATTCATAACGAAAAGTAAAAAAAGCCAGGAATAAAAATTCATGGCTTTCAAAAAGAATTTTCCGGGATCAAAATGCCAGCGCTGCCAACCCAAGTTTAGATTGAAGCGGTTTGATGCTTTTAAGAAGATTCACGCCGTATTTTTTAGCCAATTCTGCACCTAATAACTCCATGAGAAACTCCGTTCTGGATTTTTTCAGATTGAGAAAACTGGCTTTTTGATCTGCTTCGGGAGCTACAGTGTTTTTAATTTTCATCAAGTCGTTCACAAACGCGTGGTTGTTCTGACTGAGTTTTTCATGTTGAGTTTGGGATAAAGCCAAACCATCCGCACTGTTATTTAGGATTCCCAGAACCTGACTTGCCAGATCCGGTTTGGGAGCTTTGAGGCCTTGGGCATTTACCACCGCAGCCGCAAAGAGGATTAAGAAGAAGAAAAGGATGATTTTTTTGAAATGTATCATTTCGGTTTAAGTTTTGAGATTTGATTTTCAACCTTAAGCTGCAGAAGTACCTGGATTTTGCTGCTGAGAGCATCCACCTGGGGTGATACCCTGTCGATGGATGGCCAGAAACCAATAGAAGCTTTACAGTGAGTGTATCTATAATAATCAATTTTAGCCAAAACTAGAAATCATCCTAGGGAAGGGAAAGTTGAATTAGGTTGTCGATGGCAAGGAAGGTAGACCGATTTATATTAGTAATTGAATTGACCTAATTCATTCAATTGCTTTTCCTATTCGCCCAACATCAATTTTTTAAGTTCTTTTGCTTTGGGACAAAACGAGGGCTGAGCGTTAAGGAAATGCCCTTTGGGCATTTCTAGCGAAGAGCCAGGTTGCAGGGTAGGGGCAAGATACGTTCATAACTATCTTAATCCCCCCCCCGCAATGCCACGGCCGGCCCGCTTCCTCCTGAGGCGGACAAGCCCGTGTCGACCTCACGCGCCCTACTAATTTAAACATGCGCCAAAATTTAAACGTGGTAACAACCAATGCCCCATCAAAGCCGACTCCGCAGGATCCAAAAGTTCTTGACTCAGATGAACGAACTACTTTGTTTGGGTCGTTCATTTTCATTTCCTTAAAATCATAAGTTGTTATTTTTTTAAGAATCAGCCCAGCGCTACTAGTAGGCTTGTTACCAGCTGAATTAGAGCTATAGGAAGTCTGTCCTGCATCAATCCTCCCTTTTTCAAACTATACCCAAATGCACCGAATCGGAAAGAATATATTTTTTCGTTTTGACGTTCATCTGGCTAAAAGCAAGATAGACATGCCAAGAAAGGGCAGGTTGGCTATTTTCCAGCACTATGATGGCCTGACCAGTATTCCGTCGAAATTTCATATTCGGCCAGATATACTTTTCTTCCTCCGGACAATATAAAAGGATAAAGGTTTCATCGTTGGGTTGAGCTTTTCCTTCTGTTGAGTTGTCCGTCCAAGTGATTTCTATGGAATTCCCATTTTTTGAAATCTGAGGATTTTCGGGGCCAAGGAGGTTGCCTTTGCTGATGCGCAAATACGTTGGGTCGATTTTGGGTTCTCGGGTGTGATTGTATCCTTTGGTGTTGATGTCTGCATAGGCCCAATGCATGCCTTTTTTGCTTTGAGTTAGGAACTCCTGATAACCGAAATCCAAAACCTGCTTGATGGGTTTAAGAAAAGCATTAATGGTTTTTAAT
>CAZFSC010000097.1:0-12936 GCA_964521585.1 uncultured Limnohabitans sp. | reverse complement strand
CCGCAACTTATAAAGCAAACTTCTAACCTATTGGCAAGATTGCGGATAATCATATAAGATAATATGATTATCCGCAATGATTCCTTTGCCAAGTTTTCTTTGCTTATCTGGCTGGAAGATGGAAGACCGCAGAACGAAGTTTCCGCAATCTGAACCTTCAGACTGATTCTAGGCTGTACGTCTTTCTTACTGGAAGAAAAGCGGATATACATAAATTAATATAAAAATCAGCTCCCAGGAATGCTAAAAAACTGTCCTGCTTTTTAATAAAAAAGATCAATCGATTCTTAGGAATGATTGACCTGACTGAAGACATAAAACATCTCTGAGGCGATTTGCATGGAGCGTTCATCGTATCGCATTGCCTCCTCCGGACTGTCATCGTATTTCTTTGGATCTTCATACCGGACGGGAATCCGCTGTTCAGTACCCGGGATGAAAGGACAAGTTTCATCCGCATGGGCGCAGGTCATCACTGCTGCGAAACTCTTGGCCTGATTGACCGGATCATCAAATAATTTGGAAAAGGCAAGAATTGGCTCGGACCCTTCGGAATGAACGACCTCATACACCGGATTTTTACTTCCATTTTTTTTCACCTGAAAGCCACTTCGCTGGATTGAATCCACAGCGCGATGATTGAATTCAGTCACCTCGACGCCTCCGGAATAGCAAACGACTGGAATTCCAAAATAATCCGCCGCAGTCTGGGCCCAAATCTGGGAAAACTGACTACGGCGGGAATTATGGGTACAGATGAAATTCAGGCAAACCGCATCCCCGGCATTCAATTTTAGCTGAATGTAATCAATCAGAACCTGAAGGATCTCTTTTCGCTGCGCTGCAATGGGCATGGATCTGGCTGCTGCTACTGCAACAGAAAGCGCGGGAAACAACTTGGTTTGCATCATTTCAATTTTGGATCAAAAATCGGTTAGCAACAGCCAGAACCGGGTGCACATGCATTCGCATCGGCGGTAAGTCCTGCCAAACTCACTTTTTGCTTGGTCTGCGGAATACCACATTTCTGCTTAGCCAGACAATCCGTCTGCTTACTGGTCAGCAGAAAATTTGTCCCGTCAAAATCCAGCCCGAATTTACCGATCGTCTCGCCTTGGTATTCCACCTCGACCTCCAAGTCTTCCAATTCCAGCACCCTTTCGGATAGTTCAATGATTTTCAAAAGCTTTTCCGGATGCAGCCGATGATTGTAGTCATCCTCGTTCCAAAGCTGAAAATTGGCAACATTTTCTTTTCTGACTGTTCCCCCACAGTCGATAAAATGCTTGGAGATTTTGCCTACTTCGGTCACGTGAAAGTGAGTGGGAACCAATGTGCCATCCGGCAACTGAAATGCAATACTTTTCAATTGGGACAATGCGGTCTTTACTTCAGATAGTTTCATAAGTATATAATTTGTTTTTTATCGGCTATATGGGATCTCGCATGGGTCATATTCATCCTCAGGTGTGACGGTCTTGTCATGCTCGATTTCATGATCAAATTGTTTATTGCGATAATACGATTAAAAGAATCAAATTTTTTTTAGCAGCAGCTGCCCTCAGGAGATTGAAACTGATCAAACACATCGTTGAAAAGCTGCTGGATATATTTCCATCTCTCCGGGTGAATGCAGTAACTGACCGAAACCCCTTCAATTGTTCCCTGAATGATTCCGACCTCTTTCAACTCCCGAAGGTGTTGACTGATGGTTGCCTGAGCAAGTCCAAGTTCCAGCACCAAATCCCCGTTGATACAGGTATTGGATTTCAGCAGGTATTGGATAATCGCGATCCGCGCCGGATGGGCAAATACTTTGGCCACCTGTGCCAGTTCATTCTGAGCTGCGGTAAATAAATCAGTTTTGGTAACTCCCATTAGTTAATTATTTCATTGCAATATTACGATGTATATTTAAAATCAAAAATATTTATGGAATTTTTTTTCAGGCGAAGTGGAAATTATGGAAATCAGAAGATGAGATCGTATCAAAAATAACACCCTCGCTGTGGTGCGGCGACGCAGCGAGAACCCTCAATCAAACTTTGCCCCAAAAACAAAACAGCACACCATTCCCCCACTCAGCTATTTTTTCTTTGGAAAATGAAAGCTTTTTCGCCAGCTTCCATTCAAAACCCACCCCCCATGAATAGATTTCTGATAATCTCATATAGCTTGATTTTCTTGGTTTTGGCCGGATGTGATCAAGGTGAAAAAATCACTGTCACCGGTCTTGAGCAGGAAGTAGAAGTCTTCCGCGACGAACAAGGCATCAATCATATTTTTGCCCAGAACGAGCATGATCTGTTTTTCGCCCAAGGCTATCTGGCCGCCAAAGATCGGCTTTTTCAATTCGAAATCTGGAGAAGACAAGCAACAGGAACCCTGGCCGAAATTCTTGGTGAGCGGGAACTCGAGCGGGATCGAGGCGCTAGATTATTTAAATTTCGCGGAGATAAAAAATCTGAACTTTCCCACTATCATCCCAATGGAGAAGCCATCGTAGATGCCTTCGTGGCAGGAATCAATACCTACATCGCCGAGGCGAATACAAATCCTGAATTACTGCCTATTGAGTTTCAGATGCTGGGTATCCAACCTGAACCCTGGACCTGGGAAGTAGTGATTTCCAGACATCAGGGACTTTTGCAAAATGTCCAGGATGAACTCCGCTACAGCCGGATAGTCAGCCAGATCGGACCGGACAAAACCAGACAACTATTGAATTTTCACCCAAATCAACCGGTTTTGGACCTGGATCCCAGCATTCCTGAGGAGCTTTTGTTCAAGGATATTTTAGCGCCTTATAATGCATTTAGACGAGGTGTAAGCTTTCTTCCGGAAGATGTGTCAGAAAAATTTCGAATGATCGAGCAGGATAAGGAAACGATAGCGCAGATCGAAGCGGATCTGAAATACAATCTTGAATCGGATGCTTTTGCTCAAGGTAGTAATAACTGGATTCTAAGCGGTGAAAAAACCGAAAGCGGCTATCCTTACATGGCAAACGATCCGCATCGTTTACAGGCTATTCCCTCACTTCGCTACTGGGTACATCTCAATGCTCCCGGTTGGAATGTAATCGGAGGAGGAGAACCGGTGATTCCTGGAGTATCCATCGGTCATAATGAACATGGAGCCTGGGGCTTGACAATTTTCGAAACCGACAATGAAGATCTGAGAATTTATGACCTGCATCCCGAAAATCCCCTACTTTATCAATATCAGGGTGAGTGGCTGGAAATGGAAACTATTCAGGATACGATTCAGGTCAGGGGAAAGGCGGATCAATATGTCACTCACAGATACACGAGACATGGTCCGGTGACTTTTGTGGATGAGGAGCTTCGCAAAGTAGTAGCAGTAGAATGCGCCTGGCTGGAGATTGGGTCAGCTCCTTATCTGGCGAGTCTCCGGATGGACCAATCCAAAACCTGGGAGGAATTTCGCGAAGCCTGTACTTACAATAATATTCCTGCCGAAAATATGATTTGGGCGGGTCGAGCGGGTAATATCGGCTGGCAGGCAACCGGGATATCACCGATCAGAAAGGGATTTTCCGGTCTGATCGCCACCAAAGGCGACGGAAGCCATGAATGGGAAGGTTATCTGCCAATCGAGGATAGGCCTTCATTGGTCAATCCTGAATCCGGCTTTTTTGCGACAGCAAATCAAAATGTCAGTCCCGCAGATTATGCTTATCCAGAAGCCCTTGGCTATGAATGGGCAGATGATTTCCGCGGGAAACGGATCAACGAAGTCCTGAGTCAGGATAAGAAGTTTACCCTGCAGGAAATGGAAGCCCTCCAAAATGATTACTTATCCATTCCCGCTCGGAAAATCGTCCCTTATCTCGCGGAACTCAATTTGCCGGAGGGAAAAGCAGACTCTCTTAGAAGACTCCTCTTGGAATGGGATTTTGTTTTGGATAAAAACTCTATCCCTGCATCTGTATATGTGATGTGGGAGCGAACGCTTCGCAATTGGATCAGCGATGAGGTAATACCTGAGGAAGCCAAGGAACTGATCTCCTCTATTCAGATGACCAAGGCGATTGAATGGATAGAAGCCCCTTCTGAAATCTTTGAAAGCAATCCTAAAGAAATGCGGGATACTTGGCTAAAAGAAAGTTTCTTAGAGAGTATCCAAAAGCTGGAGGAAAAGCTTGGTGCAGATATCAGCAAATGGCAATATGGACAAGAAGCCTACAAGCATGTGATGCTTCGACACAGTCTTAGCCGGGCGGTAAACGAAGAATGGCGCAAAAAACTAAACGCAGGGCCATTGCCGAGAGGTGGATACAGCTTCACTCCGGGAGCCAATGCCTACGGAGACAATAATACTTCCGGTGCCTCCTTCCGGATAATCGTAGATACGGGAGATTGGGAGCGGACAAGAGGTATCAATAATCCCGGACAATCCGGTGATCCAGAAAGCAGATTTTATAAAAACCTATTCGAAACCTGGGCAGCGGATCAGTATTTCAGCACTTCGTTTGCCAGGGAAAATGTTGAGAAATCAAGCTCAGAACGTCAGGTTCTTAAACCGCGGTAGAGATGGGAGCATTTGAAAGCATCAATCAAAATTTTTAAAGAAATGAATTGAAAAGAAAAGCCATATCCACCTGAAAGGGATCCAGGATTGATTTGGCTCTTTCTCCATTAGTTTTTATATTATAGCTATACCTTGAATTATGCTGAAAATCAGCATTTAAATATTTAAACTATTAACCTAAATTTTTAAAGTATGAAAGCAGTACAAGTACCCAAAGCGGGTGGTGATTTTGAACTGGTGGATCGGGATATCCCTTCACCGAAAAAAAATGAAGTTCTAGTCAAAGTAGAGGCCTGTGGAATATGCCACAGTGATATGTTTGTCAAGGAAGGCGCGTTTCCCGGAATTGAATACCCGAGAATCCCTGGACATGAAATAGTTGGTATCGTCGAAAAGGTAGGCGATGACGTGACACGCTGGAAAAAAGGTCAACGTGTCGGCGTAGGCTGGCATGGAGGCCACTGCTTCACATGCGATCCTTGTCGAAGAGGTGATTTCATCAATTGCCAGAACGGTAAGATCGCCGGAATCTCCTATGATGGAGGTTATGCCGAATACATGGTGGCCCCTCAGGAAGCAATCGCCTCAATTCCAGAAAAACTGAATTCCGAAGAAGCGGCACCTTTGCTTTGTGCCGGTATCACCACCTTTAATGCCCTTCGAAATGGAGGAGCTATGCCCGGAGATCTGGTAGCTATCCAGGGAATTGGAGGCCTGGGTCATCTTGCAATTCAATATGCTTCGAAAATGGGCTTCAAAACTGTAGCTATCTCCAGTAGCGATGAGAAAAAAGACCTCGCCCTAAAATTGGGAGCTCATCACTTTATCGATTACAAAAAAGAAGATCCAGGAGAAGCGCTTTCCAAAATGGGAGGCGCAAAATTGATATTGGCCACAGCACCAAACAGTGATGCGATCAGTAAATTGAAGAATGGCCTGGGCATCAATTCAAAACTGATGATCGTCGGAGCAGATATGGATCCCCTGGAAATTAGTCCTATGGATCTGATTATGGGGAAAAAGGAAGTTGCGGGTTGGTCCAGTGGAACAGCTATGGATTCAGAGGATACTTTGAATTTTTCGGCCCAGACTGGTACCAAAACCATGATTGAAACATTCCCGCTTAAAGATGCAGCCAAAGCCTACGAGCGGATGATGAATAATAAGACCAGATTCAGGGCTGTGCTGGTGATGAAGTAGGAAGTTGGGGAGTTAGTAAGTTGGGAGGTTGCAAGGTTGCAAGGTTGCGGATTGTCGGTTATCGGTTGTGGTCTGTCATCTGTGGACGATTAACCGCAGTTGAAATATCCTGCATGAATTTGAAAAAAATAACGAATGTCTAATATCGAATGATGGAATGTCGAGTTTTGAAAGCCGGATCAATATTTCAGAATCTGCTCATACGATGGCCATTCATTTCCGACTTTTTTGAAAATAAATCGCCGGTCTAGTTGATCTGGGGAAGTGCAGCCCGAGGCCGCTAAGAGTGCCAAAAAATCATTCAGGATGTTTTTATGGTAATTTCTCACGCGTTTCCATTTTTCAGAAACTACCAATCCTCGTTCAAATCGAGGATTGGTCGTGGCCACTCCGGTCGTACATTCATTGGTATCGCATTTCAGGGCCTGCACACAACCCTATGCCAGCATCATTCCTCTTGCTGAATTATAGACATCTGCGCCCAGACTTAATAGCCAATCCTATTGTTGACTATTCTAATGACAAGCTAGGCCATATCAACGGTCAAACCGGAGAGATTATCCTTTGCTCGATTTTCCACAGGATCGTCAAAGCTACACCTGAGCGCTCCGGAAATTCTTCCTGACACAATCCATATCACCTTATTTTTCAATTGTTTATATTTTCATTTTTTCGTAATTTTTATAAAACAAACCCAAAATACTATGGAAACTTCAGGCAAAATCCAGCATTGGGCTGATACCCACCATCCCAACTGGTTAGACTTCATTCGAATAGCTCTGGGACTCTTTATCCTTTACAAGGGAATTTTATTTATCTCAGATACCGGAGCATTGTTGGAAATTATGAAAAACAGTGAATTACAGTTTTTCAATCTTGCATTAGCACATTATGTGGCCTTTGCCCATTTGGTCGGAGGCTTATTGATCGCGCTTGGCTTAATGACCCGCTTAGCGATTATATTCCAGTTGCCCATTCTTCTGGGAGCTGTCTTTTTTGTAAATATCGAGCAGGGTTTTCTCTCCATATCCAACAACCTGGAATTTGAACTTTCATTAATAACTCTAATTCTACTCTTTGTATTCCTTTACTACGGATCAGGAAGGGTATCAATGGATTATTGGATGAAAAAGCATCCGAATTGGTAAACCGGTAAAAAATATCCAAGTCGAGGAAATTGAGTGTTCTCACAAAGTAAAAAGGCAATCGTTCGGACTGACTTTTTATTTTTAATACACCCCTTCGCCTCAGTGTAGCCAAATCATCGATATGTACTAGGTGATTTTGGTGCTCGCTCGATTATCCTTACAATCCCTTACAGCTATCGGGGTCCAATTGATTATTATGCATAGAATATCACTACTCCCCGAAGAAATGTGTATTTTTGATCCGCTGTATTTAGAGGATGTGGTAAACTGAAAATACAGAAAAGGTGAAGGTGCCCAAATGATGCTTCTCCTAAATTTTAAATCGTTTCTCGGACAGTAGTGAATTAAAATATAAAAACTGGGAGGAATGGAATAAGATATTTTCTATCCAGCTCAAAAAAGGTCACATCAGAATAATTTTGTTTATCCTTTCAACTCACCATATTCCTGATTACTAAAGGATTTCTATTCAACCTATTGATTATATTAAAATCCCAACCAAGTCTGAGTCCTAGTTCTCAAACCCGGTCACGGTTATCCGTTTTTATTTTCGTAAATTGAACAAATTCAAGGAGTTTTGCGGGGTGTATTAAGTGCGCTTTAGATCAAACTCACCTTTTCAAACTCCACAAGCTCTATGAACGAAGCAACCAAACCTTCTCAATTTACACTCTCAGATCAGGCAGAAGCAGAAAAATTTATCATTGGTATCGGAGCTTCTGCGGGAGGAATGGATGCTATTCACGAAGTTTTTGATCATACCCCTACCGATGCTGTCTCTTATGTAATCGTGCAGCATCTCTCGCCGGATCATAAGAGCTTTATGAAGGAATTGCTAAAAAAGCACTCCAAGCTCAAAATTCATGTGGCAGAAGATGGGATGGAAGTTCTCCCAAACCAGGTATATGTATTGCCTGAAGGGAAAAATATGACCATTTCGGATGGTAGGCTAAGATTAAAAGACAGACAAGGCTCCACGCCAAATTCAGCGGTTGATATTTTCTTTAATTCTCTTGCCCAGGATCTGGGTGATAAAAGTGTCGGTATAATATTTTCGGGAAATGGTGCCGACGGTACCAAAGGGGCTGAAGCTATAAAGAAAGTTGGTGGCCTGGTGATCGTACAAGATCCCGAAACAGCCACTTTTAAAAGTATGCCAAGGAGTGTGATTGAATCTGGCTATTACGATTACATCCTTGCCCCGAAGATGATTCCTTTACAAATCGTAAAATATATAAAACATAGAATTTTAGCACACAACTTTTCCAAATCCGAAATCAATGAAGACTCATTGTCAAAAATCAACAAACTGATCAGTGACCATACCCCTTTGGACTTCTCAGAATACAGACGTCCTACAATAATCAGAAGGATCACCAGAAGAATGGTTGCCCAAAACGTAGAGACAATTGATGATTATATCAAATTACTAAAAGAAAACCCATTAGAAATCGAAAAACTCTCAAAAGAATTTTTGATCAGTGTAACCAGTTTTTTTCGGGACAAAGCCGCTTTTGAGGTAATTGCCAATCAGGTAATCCCGGAAATTGTTGAGAATAAACTAATGGTTGATGTTTTAAAAGTCTGGGTAGTCGGTTGCGCTACCGGAGAGGAGGCGTTTTCCTTAGCCATTCTGATCAAAGAACATCTGACAGAGGTTAAAAAAGACTTGGAGGTAAAAATATTTGCTTCTGATATAGACAAAGAGGCGCTGGCCAAAGCGTCTAAAGGATGCTATCCTGAAAGTATCCGCAAGGATGTTTCTGAAAAACGTCTGAATAATTTTTTCATGAAAATCGGCGATGAATATAAGGTTAGAGACAATATCAGGAAGATGATTATTTTCGCTGACCACGATATTATTCATCAGCCTCCCTATGGTAAAATAGATCTTATCAGCTGCCGAAACCTGATGATCTACTTTAATCCCACCTTGCAGAAGAAAATCTTTTCCACTCTGAATTACTGTCTGAATGCAGAAGGTTATCTGTTTTTGGGCCCAAGTGAAGGTTTAGGTGCTTTAAAAAATAGTTTCAGGGAAATAGACCGAAAATGGAAAATATTCAAAAGCACAGAAGATAAAAGTAATGCGCAGTTCAAATCGTACGATCCACAGCATCTGGAAGTAAGAAAACCTTTCTATTCATCGACACTAATAAAACCCAAGAAAAATAGTTTAGAGGAAGATCTTACGAACCTCCTGAATCAATCTACGCTGGAGGAAGCGGGATTTTTAGCAGGAGTTTGTGTGGATGAAAACAACAAGGTTCTGAAGCCATTTGGTGATTTTCAAAATTACCTGCTTCCCAAGCTTTTCAATAATGACTTGCTGGAGCTTTTGCCTTCCGAACTCGCTATAGCTGTGGGGACCTCCATTAAAAAGGCCATCAATGAGGATGCAATAATTACGGTAAAGGATGTGAATTTTAAGCTGGAAGAGGAGCTTCGCTCCGTAAACATCCTGGTAAAACCCAGGGTTCAGACAGTCAATGAGGATCAAAAAGTCATTTTCATTTATTTTTCAGAGGGCGAAGTAAAAAGCGACATAAAGAGAGATGTTGAAGTATTTGATCGGGAATTACATACCAGAAGGTATTTGGCTGATCTGGAAAGAGAGCTTGCAGCCTCAAAGAAACGACTCAGCGAAGCCCATGAATCGCTTGACGAATTGCATAGAAATATTCAATCCTACAATGAGGAACTGCTTTCAGGAAATGAAGAACTACAGAGTTCCAATGAAGAACTGCAGTCCATGAATGAGGAACTGAATACGGTAAACCATGAGTATCAGTTGAAGATCAAGGAGCTGGCAGAGATAAATGATGACTTGGATAATTATTTCAGAAGTACCTACATTTCCCAGATTTATGTCGATAAGGATATGATCCTAAGGAAATTCAATCCACTCACCATCAAACAAATCAATATCAAAGAAAGCGATACCGGGAGATCGATAAAGGATATCTCCAACAATCTCAGGTTGTCCACCTTTATCGAGGACATTCAAGAGGTAATTCAGACTGAAATTTGGAAAGAAAGGCAAGTTGAAACAACGGAAGGGAAGTCCTATATGATGATGATTGTGCCTTACGTAAGATCTCAGGTTAATAAAACGGATGGGGCAATTATCACTTTCAATGATATAACAGAAATTGTCAATTCAAAGCGGATCATTCAGGAAACAAACAAAAAGCTCGTTAGTATCAATAGAGATCATGATACGTTTATCAACTCAGCTTCTGGTGACTTAAAAGTGCCTTTAAGTAATATGCAGGATCTTCTTTCTCATCTGAAGGAATCTAGCGATCCGAAAAAAATCAAGGAATTTATGATTCCGCTAATTCAATCCGTATCCAGGTTGAAAGAGACGATCAGCGAGTTAACAGATATTACCAGAATTGATCAGGCAAGTGATAAAGTTGAAAATGTAAACTTGGATAAGCTTGTGGATGAGGTGAAAAAGAGCATCAGTGATTCGTTGGCCACCACAGGTGTAAAGGTTACAACCCAATTTGAGGAAAGAGAGATTGAATTTTCCAAAAAAGATCTACGCAGTATTTTCTTTTATTTATTAAGTAATGCTGTGAAAAATAGATCATTCGACCGACAGACAGAAATTAATATTACAAGTAGAAGAATTGACGGAGCTGTGATATTATCATTTAAAGATAATGGTACGGGTATAAAACCGAATAAAATAGATGAGATCTTCTCCAAGTTCAGGCCTGTTTATCATAAGAAAAAAACTTCAGACGGAGTGGGAATCGGTCTATACTTAGTCGAAAAAATAATCTCAAATGCAGGTGGAGATATTTATGTGGAAAGCCTATACGGAAAAGGTTCTTCCTTTACGATCTATCTCAAAGACAAGATGCCGATTGTTAAAGATGAAATTTCCTGATTTTTAAAATCTGGATTTTCCTTTTTGCTTTGAAGACGGAAATTATCACGTCATCTGTAGCACTCTGATATCGTTTGGATACAAGCTAGGCATATCGGTGAAAAATTTAAAAGTGACTTCAAAAAGGGTCTTTTTTTTGCCCATTACCCAATAGGGTTATTTTACACTAGCCGGTAATCAATTCTAGTGACTATAAAAAAACAAGGTATTCAATTGGGATTATTCTCACCTTTTCTCAAGTTGCTTTGTAGCTGGGTATATTCCTTATTCAGAACCTGAACGTAATCGTCCAACTCGTTCGTGCAATTCTCTATCAGATCCAAATAATCAGTGGAGTCGGTTTCACTGAATCGGGCATATTTTAATATCTCTACCAGTCCCATCATATTAGCTATGGGTTTACGGATTACATGAGAGATATCAAACAGCATTTTTTTGAGAGCATCAAAGTGGTTTCGCTTTTGGGTGATGTTTTGTATGATGCCATGCAAGACAATTTTATTTTTTTCATCCTTTTCTGAGTTGGCTTTGAGCCAATGCCAGGAAACAGATTGGTCTTGATGAACTATCCGGTATTCCACATCAAGATATTTTTCTCCACATAAAGAAGCTTTAAATCTTCTAATGAATCGGAATCGATCTTTTGGATGAATGTAATCTATCAGATGCGTGGGGCTATCCATGAGTTTGCTTGAATTGACCTCTGGCAACAGACGGTTCGCTCCTTCACTTATAAATAAAGTTTTTAAATCATTTTTATCTTGACATTCTATCTTAAAAATAATCCCTGGAGATAAATCTGTAAGCCGTTTCAATCTTACAGCATTAGCTATAAGCTCACCAGATTGAGAGTTTATAATTTTTCTCATTTCCACATATTCCATAATTTTTCCGGAAAGGATTTTAATCGCATCTATCTGATCATGTCTGGATTTTCGCTTTTTATAATCAAGCACGCAAAGGGTTCCCATCACTTGTCCTGTCTTGGAAACCAGCGGAGCTCCCACATAAAATTTTACTCCGGGTTCCAATAAAACCATAGGAAGACTCTTGAAGCGTTTGTCAGAACTGGGATTTTCCACAACCAGAATTTCCTCGGGAGCCTCCAAGGTTTGCTGACAGAAGGTATCCTCTAAAGGCACTTCATCAAAATCAACTCCTATTTTGGCTTTGTACCATTGTCTTTCGTCATCGATAAAGGAAATAATGGAAACAGGAACATTAAAAATAGCTGCCGCAATCGCAGCCAAATCATCTAATTCCTTTTCTGGCGCTGTGTCCAGAATTTTGTATGAATTCAACTCCTCGACTCGGTTCATGAAATATTTTTAATGAAAAAAGAACTATTTTTTTAAATATATAGATAAAAAACGGTAAAAAAAATACCCAATATTGGGTATTTTTAGAATGTTTTAAAGATTTAGGATATGGATTTTAGCGATTTTTGGATTTAAAAATTAAGTTACATCTTTTGAGGATTTACGATTTTTCCACCTGTATTCCTAATATTTGTTAAGTTAAATCACCTTTAAACAATAGCATCAAAAATAAAAAATGAGATGCCTCACTTTTTGCCCTGACTAATTATTTTGGATTTGAATCAAAACCTGAGAGCTCTCACTGGTAATATCATTCTGTTCTCTCAGATTATTAAAAAAATGGCCGAGCAATTTTCCGCAAGCTCATCAAAGAAAAGCAAACAGATTAGAGCTGTAAGGGATTCGACAGTTGGACTCATTAGTTCTCCATGATTTTCTGCAATTTCCCCCCGCCTGGGTAAAGTCAGATCACCGCTTTGGACTGAAAGGATTTTGCTACTTCACCCGAATATCCTTTCGAATTTGTATTTGCTTCAAGGTTCAAAATTTCAGTCTTAGAATCTGGGGAAGGGCATGGGTTGTCAAATCATTTAATAAGGAAAATCCCCCTACCCCCTTTGGTAATTATTCGTGTTTCTATTGAATATTAAAGACTAAGGAGGAATTGCATTGGTTTCCACAAAGTGCTTCTGTCTATCAAGGTCATATAAATCCAAATTACAAGAGTAACTATCCTGAAACCATAATCAGAGGCTACCAGACTCCGAAGGAGTCAAACTATTCATAACCCCGGGTAAGGCCATGGGCCGAAACC
>CAZFSC010000096.1:0-13394 GCA_964521585.1 uncultured Limnohabitans sp. | reverse complement strand
CAGATACCTACCCGAATAAATCAGAGGCTGTCCCTACTTTTGAGACAGCCTCTTAGCTAGGCTGAGAGATTTTCTTATCCGAAGGTGATATTCTCACCCATATCGGGTTTCTCGTCTGTGATATTTGCTTTAGCAATTTCAAAAAGTTGAACAATTTTATTCTCGTCGGATTTCCAATGCTCACCACTTTGAATTTTGACTTCTAGCATTGCTAGATTCTCATCTTCTTTTCCTTTTGGAAACCAGGCAGCTACCCAATTATTCCAATACCGGTCGATTAATTTTTTGTCTTCCGTGAGGCTGGCTCTTCCCGAAAGGGATACATAAGTCTGATTTTCCGGCTCTGCAAAAGTCAAACAGATGTCATGATGTTTCTTGATTTCATAGGCTTTGGCATCCTTGCGGCTGGTGAAAAAATACAAGGTGCCATCATATTCCTCCTGTACCAAGCTCATGGGACGACCTCGCATCATATTTTCTTTATCATCATGCGTGACCAGCATCCCTACTTTAATTTCTTTGATTAAATTCCAAATAAGTTGTTTGTGTTCTGGACTTGACATTATCGTTGGTTTGTTTTAGTTCATGAATAAAAGAGCAAAGCTGATTCCAAGCTCCCAGAATCCTGAAGAATTTGATTATACAGCCTTTCTTTCCAAATAGCTTCGGCCCTCCGCTAATCCTGAAGAGAGAAAATGCCACAGGATGGGTATATATCTCCCTTTAGTATCCCCGTCCGAGCCCAATCTTTATTGATTCAATTCGATCAGTTTTTATTTATTTATCAATATTAAAATAGCCAATTAAAATCTTCGCTATGAGAATATAGTTTTGGAAAAGCTGGAGTCTAGCATTTGGGATTCTTGGTAAGCTTTTGGGTAGTGACCTATTTATCTCAAAACAATTCCAATCAGGATCTCATTTATACATTGACCTTTTAATAGTAATAACAATCGAGCAGCTATGAATCAATTCAAACTTTCTGAAATGCCATCCCAAAAAGGAAAAGTCTCCATTGTGACAGGAGCCAATGTGGGCTTGGGCTATGAGACAGCTTTAGGACTTGCCAAAAAAGATTGCACTGTCGTCCTGGCATGTAGAAATCACGATAAGGCGGAAGAAGCGAAACGAAAAATATTAAAAGTAGTCCCTGAAGCAGTGTTGGAGATTATTTTGATTGACCTGAAAAACCTGGATTCTGTTCATGGGTTTGCTGAGGAATTTCGGGTTAAATATTCCCGGCTGGATCTATTGATTATGAATGCCGGAATTATGATGCCTCCCTATTCCACGACCAAGGATGGTTTTGAAAGTCAGATGGGGGTGAATTATTTCGCCCATTTCCTGCTTTGCAATTTACTTTTTCCGATAATCAAAAAGACTGACAATGCCCGCATTGTGACATTGGGTAGTCTTGCGCATCGAAAAGGAAAGATTGACTTTGATAATTTGAATTCGGAAAAAAAATATTCCAAGTGGGGAGCTTATTCCATGAGCAAACTTGCCTGCATTATGTTTGCTTATGAATTGCAAAGAAGAATCGACTTAGCTGGAGTAAATGCCATTTCTGTTGCTGCTCATCCTGGATTATCCAATACCAACCTGGCCCATCATCTTCCGGGCTTCATGGAGAAGCTTTTTGCGCCCCTCACTTCCCTGATCGGACAAAGTGCAAAAGAAGGTGCCAAACCAACCCTGATGGCTGCATTGGATCCCGATGTCAAAGGAGGTGAATATTATGGCCCCACTGGATTCATGGAGTATAAAGGAGAACCCGGGAAAGTCAAATCATCTGACAAGTCACATGAAGTCCGTACTGCTCAGCGACTTTGGGAAGTATCCGAAAAACTGACCGGTAAAGAATTTATTGTTAAATAGAACTGACACCTTGTGGGTTTTATTCTTGGACCAGGCTTTTCTTTGACTTTCGGTAAAGATGGGAATTCAGGATGTTTCTTCTTGCAAAACGGTAAGCGTTGTCAGCGCTGAGAAATTTTGTATAGGTGTTTTTCGATACTCCAAAATACTCGTAAGTATTGCCATCCAAAAAGGTAATTTCCATCACCTGATTTTTGTAATGAAAATCCTCTATACCTGTCTGAGTGGCAGTTTTGGTATATTCTTCCAGATTCGAAGCAATAGTCTCTGGAGCGATGCTTACTAAAAAATGGTAGCCATCTATGATTTTGGTGCTTTTCTCCTCAGCCTCCAATGCCCGCTCATCACCAGCCTGAAATTTGTCCGGATGCCACTCCTTCACCAGATTACGGTATGTGGTTTTCAATTGCTTGAGATCAATTGGACCCTCAATTTGAAATAACTTTTTGTATTCGTTGATGCGCTTCATGGCTCCCTCCTTTTTAAAATTTGCGCAAAGGTAGTCATATAAAAATGGAAGCCATGAACACCAGAAATCTTCCTTTTAAGTAGCTGCTTTAGAATTGAAAATAGAAAAATTCAATTAAAAATTTGCAAAACGCCATTATTCTCAATTGATTATATTGTTTAAATCAATAGTTTTCTGTTTGGCAGATTGGATTTATTTTAAAGATCCAAACTCTCTATCCTGCTCTCATAATCAAACTGTAAGTCCTCATGCAGGCCATCGATCAGCTTGATTGCTTTCTTAAGTTGCATCTGATATAGATTATCCAATACGGAATGCCGATGCTCCAGAAATCCATGTTCACGTAGCTGTTCGCAGAAAAAAAGTAAAATCTCGATTTGATTGGTCTTCTCTTTGGTCAGTTTCAGCAGTTTATTCATTTTTCTGCGAATCTTCTGAGCTGATTTTTTTGCGTAGTAATAATGATCTGACCGGGCATTTTGAAATTCCAGCAGAAGATCCTCCTGGGCCATTTCCACAAATAAGCCTGGATGCTCTTTCTCATTCAGCTTGAAGAAAAGATAGGATTTATTGTCCCGGCTAAATTTGGACAGATCCAATATCAACTCAGTCAACTCTTTTTCAGATAAATAACTTAGCTCCTTTTTCAACTGAGCAAGACTTGGAATCTGCATTAGGATTTATATTTTTTTGATAAAAGCCAAAAGTCCAGACTGTATTTACCACAGCCAAGGATGAAAATGACCAAAGCCATCATAGCGAAATTCATGGGAACCATCCCATCTTCGAAAAGGCGAAAGCCATGTGCAAAAATAACTGCTGACAGCAATACCAGAAATACTAATCCTCCGCCTATTCGAAAACCCAACAAAATCAATATTCCGGAAAGAAGTTCTATGATTTGAGAACTGTAGGCAAAAAGAACAGGAAATGGCCAATCCAAACTTTCCAGAAAGTTTGCTAGCCCATGTAGTTGTTCCTTGCTAAATAGATACGAACTGCTCATTTTGATCATGCTTATCCCCAGGTAAATTCTTAAGATAAGTAATCCAAGATCAGCATAGTTTTTTTCGGCATTCATCTTAATCGTTGTTTCAATTGCTTTTGACACTAAACTAATATTTGAAAAAGGTAAATAGTCAACATTCCCCAGCCGGTTCCGGTCACCATACTTAGAATTGCCAAAAGGACTGCATGTGGCATCAAATCTTTGCGGTAAGCGGCTGTGACTGCCGGAGCAGTAGAAATCCCTCCAAGGTTTGCCATGGATGCAATAGCGACCCAAATCAAATTAAGCTTTAAGATTTTGGCACAAAGTAGCATTCCGACAAAATGAAGAATCAACCAAATAATCACTAAGAAAACAAATTCCCATGGCAAGCTTAAGTTGCTGAAATCCAGTCTTAGTCCAAGAATAGCCATTACCAGGACGATGCAAATCCCACCCAGGCGAAGTGAAAAATTGGTGTTCCAGATTTTGATTGAGTTACCCAATAATAATCCTATCAAGGATAAACTGAGCACCATTGCCAAAAAAGAGACTTTCAGAAAAAACAAAATCCCTGTGATTAAGAAGAAAATTGCTAACGTAATCCCGGGGTAAATTTTCTTTCCAGAAGTCTTTATTTTCATCTCCGATTGATCAGGAATGGGATCATGGATGGAAAATAAAACGCTGAGCACCTCCCCTCTTTTGATAAACTGAAACATCAAAATCGTCCAGATATTCACCAGAATATTATCCAATACCAAAACGGAAAGAAAAAGTGATTCGGGTGTCTCTGCCAATTCCTTAAGGATAAGTTGACTGGTGCTCCCTCCTATCCAACCACCCACAATAGGCACCAGGCCATTCCAATAACTTTGAGTTCTAAAAAGGTCGAATGAAACGGGATCGATGCCTGAAATAATCATTACCAGAAAAACCGGAAGTGTTGCAATGATAGCTGAACCTAAGAAAAATAGGATGAGTGGCCGGACACCGACTATGGCGAGCTGTCGCAAGGGCAAAGCACTCATGACTGCCAGCAAGGTGATCGGGATAATCCAATTTCTGCTCAAGCTATGCAAATAGACCATGGATAAATCCAGTCCAAACAGATGGGTAAATCCAGCGGGAATCACATAAGCAAACAGAATAGCCGGAAACCAATCTAAAATATTTTGAATAATTTGGTTTTTTATTTTGCTGATTTTCAGGACAAAAAATACCGTCAGTAAAACAATTGCTGTAGCTATCCAGTCGAGATTTCCCATCAATCGAAAGATTGCGATAAAATCCCCAAACAAGTCTGTATACCTTCCAAATAATTGCCCACTCGGATATTTTCGTTTGGAGCATGGATACTGTTGTCAGGGTTTGGAATCCGAACTGATACCGCCGGAATTCCTAAAACATTTATGAAGGGAGCCATCGGCTGAGATCCACCGGTCAAGCGGGTTTTGATATAATTTTTCCCAAATACCGTCTCCATACCTCTTTCAAGCCAATGTCCAAAATCTGACTCCAATTCAGCCCGAAATGGTTCTGAACCTATTCTGAAGTCAAAGGAAATTAATTTATAATACATGCTTCGCTCCTCATCGGAAGGCTCTCCCTCGACAAAATGGAATCCTAGCTCCGATATAAAATTCCTGACCAGATTTATTTGTCGTTCGGCAGGGGTTTCTTTCACGGTCCGCATGTCTATTTCGATTATCACATCCGATGGAATAATGGTCCGCACTTCTTTTCCCACCCAAGCAGCCCGTATTCCTCGGATATTCAAAGAGGGATACTGCATCGCTTCCTGATAGCTGCTCCCTACTTTTTCAGCAGTTGCTATTCCGAGTTCTTCCTGGATTGCCTCCAAGCTTTCTGGTACGGCGCGCATGGCCTTAATATCTGTTTCGCTGAATTCCACCCCCTCATAAAATCCTGGAATCAAAACTCTTCCTGATTCATCTTTCATTGCCGAAATCAACCGTGCTGCTGAAAAAACGGGGTTAGGTGCAAAATTTCCGTATTGCCCACTGTGAAGATCCGTATTTGCACCAAAGATTTTCAAAGTAATGGTGGCTATTCCCCGCGCTCCAAAAGCTAGGTTTGGAAGATTGGAAAAATGCCTCGTGCCATCCATGATCAAGATTCCGTCTGCTTCAAATAGTCTTTTATTCTCAGAAACAACTGTTGCCAATTCTGGTGAACTGATTTCTTCCTGAAAATCAAGAATGAATTTCAGGTTAACGGCAGGTTCCAAACCTTTAAGAGCCAAAATATCGAGAGCAGATAGGAAGGTCATGGTTGGCCCTTTGGAATCAGATGCTGATCTGGCAAAAATTTTCCAGTCTGGATTGATTTCGCCTTCGATATGATTCCAACTGATTGGTTTCCATTTTCCCTCAATTTCGGCCATCAATTCAGGAATATAAGGACTCTCCTGATCCCAGGCAGCCGAATCCACTGGTTGTCCATCCACTTGCATATAGACCAAAATGGTCTTTTTATTTGGGTCAATTTTTCCTTGTGCAAAAAGATGGGGAACCCCATTGGAATTCAGGATTTGTGTTTCAAAACCTCTTTTCTCCAATGCAACGCGACACCATAATAGGTTGAGTTGAATATCTGAAGGAACTTTGCCGTTGTTTGGGAGGCTCAAATATTCCCGGAATTCATTCAGGGAAGCAGGAAGCTGTGCCTGGGACAATTGGATTATTTCAGATTTACTGAGTTGGGCACTGACCGGCAATGATATGCCCAAAAATATAGTAAAAATCACTGCCAAAATAGACTTCATTCATCCGGGATTTATTCCCGATTATACAGATTTTTATAATTCCAATGGGTTTTTAGGCCTATTTTTATGAGAATCAACCTGAATTGAAACAGATCGGTGCTTATGAATGAACAACTCGCAATTGTAAATGCCTATGAATCAGCAAAAATGAATCAGGTCCGGGTTGCTTTGGCTACTGTTGTCCATGTCATTGGATCAGCATACAGAAGACCGGGAGCGCGGATGTTGATCACTGAAACAGGTGAATTGACTGGAGCAATCAGCGGTGGATGTCTGGAAGGTGATGCGTTGCGAAAGGCCCAATCAGTAATTTTTCAGCAAAAATCCATGCTGGTCACTTACGATACGACGGATGAGGATGATCAGAAATTTGGTATCGGGCTAGGCTGCAATGGGATCATTCATGTATTGATAGAGCCTATTGATTATCAGGACGAACTTAATCCTGTTTTACTTTTAAAAGAAGCAATTTCCGATCGGGAGCCAAGTAATATTATCACTGTATTTTCGGTTAAAAATGCGAGTAGCGAGCAGATAGGAACTCGTTTTTTGAAAAAAAGATCCTTAAGTAAGATGAAAACTGAAGGTGTTCCCGATAAACTACAGGATGAAATAAATTCGCTACTAGAAGAGAATTCATTTAATTCAAATCAGATTCTGGATCTTTCTGAATCAGATTCAATATTTCTTGAAGTTCTTTTCCCACCAATAAGACTGCTTCTTTTTGGCGCTGGAAATGACACGATCCCGGTGGCAAAAATGGCGGAATTGGTAGGGATAGAAGTAGTTTTGATTGATGGAAGAGCCAATCAGGCTACCACAAGAAGGTTCCCTACCGTTCAGGAGATTAAGGTAGCTCCTGCAGCAAATGCCCTGGAAGGACTGGAAATTGATGATCGAACCGTTGCACTTCTGATGACGCATAATTTCGATTACGAGTTGACTTTACTACAAACTTTGCTAACACACCAACTGCCATATGTAGGAATCTTGGGCCCAAAAAAGAAATCAGAAAAACTTAAGGAAAGATTGGAGTCAATGCAATTTCATCTGGATTGGAAGAATGTATATGCGCCTGTAGGCTTAGATATCGGCGCGGAGAATTCAGAAGAGATCGCATTGGCCGCTTTATCAGAAATTAAAGCCGTCCTCGCGGGAAAAAAGGGTAACTTTCTGCGGGAAAAACAAGGCCCAATACATCAAAACAACTATGGAAATAGCTAAAACCGGAATTATAATTCTTGCTGCTGGAGAATCCTCCAGATTGGGTTTCCCCAAGCAAATCGCCAAATTCAAAGAAAAAACTTTATTGCAACATGCAATTGATGCGGCTTTGGGCAGTAAGGCAGAGAAGCATATTCTGGTTTTGGGTGCGAATAAAGATGAAATTAAGAAGACCTTCAGAGGTGACTCAATTCCCAATATTCCAAACCAGCATTGGCAAAAAGGCATGGCTTCTTCCATGAAAAAAGGCTTAGAATATCTCTTGAAATTTAATCCTCCTGATCAGATCATTATTATGCTTTGTGATATGCCTTATGTGGATTCCAAGTTGCTTAATAAACTGATCGCTACCCAGAAAAAAACAGGGAAAGGCATAGTCGCTTGTTCCTATGCAGATACTATCGGTGTACCCATTCTATTCACAAAAGCTTATTTTGAGGAACTGAAAGCCCTTTCCGGGGATGAAGGAGCTAAAAAAGTGGCAATGGCGCATTCGGATGACTGTGAGACTGTTTCATTTCCAATGGGAAAAGTCGATATTGATACCGAAGCTGATTTGCGGGATTTGAATCTGTAGAATTATCCTTAAATAAGGAAAAGCTTTATTCTCTTAATTCATTCAGGACTTTTCCAACCCAAGCTACTGCATTCGCGATATCTTCCTGCTGTGTTTGTTTCCCAAGACTAAATCGAATCGAAGCTCTTCCGAGTTCAGGGTCCAATCCCATAGCCTGGAGGACATGACTCGGCTTTGGTGAAATACTCGTACATGCTGATCCGGAACTTACCGCTATCCGCATACATATTCGACGGAGAAGCTCATCTCCTTCCACCCCTCCGAATGCAATATTAGTGACATGGCTTAGTCGGGATGTTTGACTTCCATTTAAAAAACTGTCAGGCATTTCCAAGAGTTGTGATTCCAACTGATCCCTAAGTTTTGCCAGCCGGATTGATTCATCTTCCATTTCGGTGAATCTCAATTCAGTAGCTTTGCCCATGCCGACAATTCCTGGAACGTTCAGCGTTCCGGATCTGAATCCTTTTTCATGACCTCCCCCAATCTGCTGAGCAATGGGTTTGGGTAATTCATCATTATGGCGGATGTATAATGCACCCACACCTTTTGGTCCATAAAACTTATGTGCTGACAAGGCCATTAGATGAATTCCTTCGACCGAAACAGGAATTTTCCCGACTGCCTGAACAGCATCGGTAAAAAGGATTATTTTATGCTCTTCAGCTATTTTGGCAATTTCCTGTACAGGATGAATGATTCCTGTTTCGTTATTTGCCCACATCAAAGCAATCATTTTCGTTTCCGGGCGAATCATATTGCGAAGCTCCTTCAAATCAATACCTCCCTGCCTATCCACTTTTAGATAAGAAATTTCCACTCCTTCACCTTCCAAGGCTTTCAAACAATCCAAGACGGCCTTGTGCTCCGTCCTGCAACTGATGATATGGCGCTTTTCTTTTTGATAATTCAGCATAGTACCTCTCAGTGCCAGGTTAATTGATTCGGTGGCTCCTGAGGTAAAAATAATTTCCTTGGGCTTCGCTCCAATTAAGTTGGCCACTTGTTCCCTGGCTCGTTCGATCGCGTTTTCTGCAACCCAACCAAAGGGATGGGATTTGCTGGCCGCATTTCCAAAGTCCTCTCCAAAAAACGGGAGCATGGCTTCAATGACCTGTGGATAGCAGGGAGTGGTAGAATTGTAATCGAGGTAAATCGGATAGTTCATTCGTTTAAAATCCTTGAAATGAGATGGGATTCTATTTTTGGAGGCCCTATATTTAAATAAAAACAATGCAACATACTTGGTCTTTTGATTATAATCAGAAACTGAACCCAGAAAATCTGGCCAAATTCATGGAGTCCCAATCTAAGGAACTAGGTATTTTTCTTTCCTACTATTATAAAAAGCAAGGTGCCCATGCAGATGATGTAAGTCTGAAATCAGCTCCTGAGTTTCAAACGCCTAAAAATGGGCGTTTCACACTTGAATTTCAACTGGTTTATTTCAATGCCTGTCTGGATATTAATGAACAGGAGAAAGAAGAAATGAAGATTGATTTTGAATATCAGGAAACAGCCAATAAGCTACTACTTACCGGAGAGAACTGGCCAGAAAGAGGAATGGATGAGATCTGATCACTAAGAAATAGAATAGCCTTCCAAATCGGATTTGGAAGGCTACTTTAATTAATGGAAAATCAAGCTCTTCGAATTTCAAGTTTAATATCCGAAAATTCTTCCTGCTCAATAAACGGCTGACTACGAAGTCTTCTTCCAGTAGCCGTAAAGATGGCATTGGCAATAGCTCCTCCAGTTGGTGGCAATGCCGGTTCCCCAAGACCAGTTGGATCAAATCCGGAATCGACGTAGTGGACGGAAATTTCGGGCACCTCTTTCATTCGAATCAGCTTATAAGAATCAAAGTTTTTCTGGGTAGGTAATCCGTCTTTGAAGGTTAGATTGCCATACATCGCATGCCCCATGCCATCAACAATTCCACCTCGCACCTGGTGATTGGCACCGGTGGTATTCACTACCATTCCACAATCGGTAGCCGCTGTGATTTTCTTCAAAACCGGGCTGCCGTTTTCTATCTCGATATCAGCAACTTGAGCTACGTATGTTCGATGAGAGAAATAAACGCTGAATCCCTGTTTCACATTTGGATTTTTACCCCAGTTTGACTTTTCGGCTGCTGTTTTGACCACTCCGATCATACGATCCGCATCATAACCTTTCGCACCTTCAGGATTATTCTTTGCTTTAGCCAATAGGTTCAAGCGAAATTCAACTGGATCTTTACCGGCTTCCAATGCGACTTCATCCAAGAAGGATTGTTCCGCATAGGCCAGAAAATTTGTAATTGGGGCTCTCCAAGCATTTGTGGTGATCGGAGACTCATATTCCACACTTTCCACTTTATAATTTTCCACAGCTCCTGCAGGGAAATTATCCTGTCGCGTGCTGTTACCGGAATTGATTCCAGCCCCTTTCAATTTGTAAGCTATCAGCTCTCCGGATTCATCCAGGGCAGCTTCGAATCTATACCGAACTGCAGGTCTATAAGCTCCTCCTGTCAGGTCATCTTCTCTACTCCAGGTTAATTTAACTGGCGCGTTCATCATTTTTGAAATAGTCACCGCCTCAGCTACGTAATCCGCCCGAAGTCTTCTACCAAATCCTCCTCCCAGTCGGGTGATTTCTACGCTGATATTTTCCGGAGGAATTCCCAAAATCTCAGCTGCTGTCTGTCGGGCGCGATCAGGAGTCTGGGTGGGACCGATTAATTCTGCTTTATCTCCATTGACATGGGCAAAGAAATTCATAGGCTCCATGGGAGAATGGGATAAGAAAGGACATTGATATTCAGCAGATACAATTTTTGCAGCAGATTTAAATGCCTGAGCCACATTGCCATCTTCCCTTCTTACGGTAGATTTTCCTTTATCCAGCATTTCTCTGAAGATCCGATTATGATCCTCGGTGCTTTCTACAGATCCGTCCGCTTCGTACTCTACTTTTAATAATTTTTTAGCCTTCATTAGCGGCCAGGTAGATTTACCGACTAAGGCGATGTTATTTTCAAATTGAATGACATCCGTCACTCCATTTACAGCTCTGGCTTCAGTATCATCCACGGATTTGATTTTCATCCCGAAAGGAGGCCGTTGAACCATTGCATGCAGCATGCCTTCCCGATAAAAATCCAATCCAAAAAGGGGTTTTCCTGTAAAAATCTCTTGATTATCTACATTTTTGACTGCGGTGCCTATGATTTTAAAATCCTTTTTATCCTTCAGACTTATTTCCTCAGGTGCTGTTTTGGTGGCTGCCAATTCCACAAATTCACCAAAATGTCCTGACTTTTTGGATGGTTTGTGCGAAATAATTCCTTTTGATACCGAAATCTCCTCAGCCGGAACATTCCACATTTCCGCTGCAGCGGCTACTAAGACATATTTTGCAGTGGCGCCAGCTTTTCGAAGCCGCTCCCAGCTGTGTGGCATGGCTCCGGAACCGCCGGTGAGCTGACGATCGTATTTTTCCGTGTCCAGATTAGCCTGAACGACTCGTACTCGATCCCAATCGGCTTCTAATTCCTCTGCCACTACCATCGGGAAAGATGTTTTGATGTTTTGACCCAATTCCGGATTTGGTGAATAGATCACTACATCTCCGGTCGGAGAAATGGATAAATATCCATTGAAGCTCTTCGCTTGTGCCAATACCTCCTCAAGGCTTAGAACCTCTACTTTCGGAGAGTCACAACTCATCCAGTTGAAACCTATAAACAATCCTCCAGCAGTGGTACCTGCAATTTTGAGGAAATCTCTTCGATTTGTTTTCATCAGTGTAGCCATGATTTTAGAGTTTAGCAGCTGCTGCCACAGCCTCTCTTATTTTATGGTAAGTGCCGCAGCGACAGATATTTCTATTCATCGCTTCATCAATTTCGTCCATCGTAGGTGATGAATTCTTTTCCAGGAATGCCGCAGCATTCATGATTTGTCCAGCCTGACAATAGCCACATTGTGCCACATCGATATCATTCCATGCTTTTTGCACCGGATGATCTCCATTCTCGGACAGTCCTTCGATTGTAGTGATCTCATCCTCGCCCAAGCTCGAAACCGGTGTGATGCAAGAAAAAATAGCTTCTCCATTGCGATGAACCGTGCAAGCACCGCACTGTGCGACACCGCAGGAATACTTAGTACCAACGAGTCCTAAATGATCTCTCAATACCCATAAAAGCGGAGTGTCCTCATCCACATCCACATTATGGGATTTCCCATTGACTTTGATGTTTAATTTTGCCATTTTCAATTTCTTTGAATTCCTGCATAAGATAAAGAAAATCAACTCCTGACCGAAAAATTCTATCAGAATTATCGGATTTTGTGATGAGTGACACTATCCGTGGACGAATGCACTTGATCCTGTCTTATTTATGACCGCGGATATAGGAAATCAATGAGGTAAAAGCACTTTTCTTTCTAATTTGAGTTATTAAGCCAAAGTGAAATACTGATTCGACATATCTATTATGCTTCATTCAATTTTAAAAGCAGCAAAAATCTTAATGATATCTTTTCTAATAATTATAGCTACTCTAGCGCTATTTGTTGTTCTCTTTGTCAATCTTCAGCCTGATTTTGGGGGAAGTCCTACCAAGAAAGAGATTGCTGAATATGAAAAACTGGATTATTTCTCAGATGGAAAATTTTTCAATCTGATTCCTACAAGTACGGATTTAGACTTGATTACGACGATCAAACTATTACCGAAATTTTTCAAAAATGATCCAAAACGTGTCCCTTCTTTTGAATTACCTATCGTCAAGAGAGATTCATTGGAATTGGTAGTAGCTAATCATCCTACTCGCTTGATATGGTTTGGGCATTCAGCTTTTCTTCTTCAGATTGATGGTAAAAATATTCTTATTGATCCGATGCTGGGAGATGTTCCCGCCCCGGCTCCTTGGCTCGGAAAGGAGCGGTTTTATGATGATTTGCCTATAGAAATCGAAGAATTACCTCAAATAGACTTGCTTATTATTTCCCATGACCATTATGATCATTTGGATTATGGCTCCATCCAGAAGCTTAAAGCCAAAACAAAACAATTCTTGGTGCCTTTGGGTGTTGGAGCTCATTTTGAGCGATGGGGCGTGCCTTCAGAATCTATCCAAGAGATGAAGTGGTGGGAAGAAACTGAATTTGAGGGCATATTTTTAGCTTTTACGCCTTCCAGACATTTTTCTGGTCGTGGACTGACCAATCGCTTTTCGACCTTATGGGGATCTTGGGTGATTAAAGGAAATAAGGACAATATTTATTTTAGTGGAGACGGAGGTTACGGACCCCATTTCAAACAAATCGGTGAAAAGTACGGTCCATTTGATTTTGCGATGATGGAATGTGGCCAATACAATGAGAATTGGGTGGATATGCATATGATGCCGGAGCAGACCGCCGTAGCTGGCCTTGATGTCAATGCCAAACTGGTCATGCCCATCCATTGGTCT
>CAZFSC010000095.1:7974-13432 GCA_964521585.1 uncultured Limnohabitans sp. | reverse complement strand
ATAATTTGCGCCAATTGATGTTCCTGAACGTATAAGTTGTTTTCCTAACTCAAAACCAGAGGTAGTTTTTGGTAACTCTGATACAAGCTTTATGATTTCAAGGGCAAATTTTTTGGTTCTGTCATTTAGGTCTCTATCCATATCTAAAATTCACAAAACTAAAATTGATTTACAATTCTAAGAAAACAATAATTTTGTCCTAAATTTTGAAGGGTACGATTTTAGACTTCTCACTTTAGCTTTCTGATTTTTAAACTTTCTGAATTAAATTATTTGAATCAATCCTAAATCTTTCCCCATAAATCCCCTCAGGGAGGCCTTTTCCGCAGCCGATGATCATGCAGATCTCGGTGCCGGAACTGAGATTTAGGAGTTCGTGGATGCGCTTGGAATCATATCCTTCCATGGGGCAAGTATCGTATCCCACCGCTTTCATCCCGAGCATAAAAGTCATTGAGGCTAAAGCAGCTGATTTGTGAACTGAGATCCTGAGATCAACTTCACCTACTTCTCTGACCATCGGTCTACGCAGACCAACAAAAAATGCAATTGCTTTTTTGATCAGACTCCATCCTGGATATTTAGAGTAAAGTTTCGGGATGAGACTTCCATAATAGCTCAGAGCCTGCTTTCGCTTTTTCTCAGGCTGGTTTTGGGTTCGGGACTTGATGTACTCGTAATTGGCCTCTGCGCGGGATTTCCAAAGATCCCTTCGGGTCAATACCACAACCAGCTCCCTGGCAGTTGTGGCCGCCTTTTGGTGCATGCAAAGTTGGGCAATGCGGTCCTTCAAAGGAGAGGTCTCCGGGACCCGGATGAATTCATAGAGCTGAAGATTGCTGCTGTTGGGGGATAGAATAGCTGCTTCGAGACATTTTCTAACCTGCTCATGATCAAATGGCGTTTCCTGATCAAATAATCGGACCGATCTCCTTTCCGATACAATAGTAAAAAATCCCAATTCCTGATTGATTCCCATTATTTGATGTTTAAATTGATTCTTTGTCCAAAACTTTTTGCATGTTTGAGGATATAAAGTGTTAAAGTTAGAAAGAATATTCAACAGCGATTTCTATGATTTTTGAATTAATACGATTGCAGTTTTTGAAAAGCTTTCGCTCAACTGCCTTTGCCAAAAGTGCTATGGCGAATATTTTTCTGGGTCTTTTGGTTCTTCTATTATTGGGCTATGTGTTTGGGGCCGGCATATTTCTGCCCAGAATCATTGCACTGTTAGCCGAAGGACAGGATCCTATCGAGGTCCTCAACAGCTATCTGATTTTTTTCTTCCTGACGGAGTTTATGTATCGTTATTTTCTTCAGACCCTCCCGGTGATTGAATTGGAAAGCTTACTTCATCTTCCCATCGGCAAAGGCCGGATTATCTCAATGCTACTGATCCGCTCTTTCATCAGTGCGATGAGTCTGATTCCTATTTTATTGTTTATCCCCTCAGCGTTTCAAATTATTGCCCCCATATATGGAAATTCCGGAGCGATCTTTTGGGCTTCTAGCATCGCTTTTACCAGCTGGTCTTTGCATTGGTTTATGCTTTGGTTTAAGCAGCGCTTCGAAGACGGTTTAATCGGTCTCGTGATCGTATTTGCAATTTTGGCTTTGGGAGCAGGTTCGAGTTACATGGGATGGTTTAATCTTGGTGAACTGTCCAAGCCGATTTTTGATTTTGCGATGACTAGCCCAATTCCAATGGCTGCTCTTGCATTGTTGATGATTGGCACATTTATCCTTTGTCGTAAGTTTTATTTGGATAATGCGTATTTGGAAGATTTGGCTGAGGAGGATGAAATTCGATTCGTAGGGCAATCGATCGGGTTTTTCTCCCGATTTGGGTTAGCTGGAGAGCTGGCCAATCTGGAGTGGAAGCTCATCATCCGTCACAAAAAGAGCCGGACCTACTTGATGCTATCTGCCTTTTTCCTGCTTTATGGACTTATATTCTATACCAATCCGGCCTATGAAAGTGAAGACGGGGGAATCAGCGCCATTTTTATTTTTGTGGGAGTATTCATCACAGGGATCTTTATGATTCAATACGGACAGCAGTTTCTTAGTTGGAACTCATCAAATTTTGACTTTTTCCTCAACCGAAAGGATGGGGTAGATGCCTTGGTCAAAGGCAAATATTTGCTCTTTGCCTGTATTTCTGTGATCTGCTTTCTGGCATCTATTCCCTATGTTTATTTTGGATGGGATATTTTACTGGTTCACATTGCTACCTTCCTGTTCAATGTAGGGATATTGATTCATGTTATTATTTATTTGGCACTGTGGAAGCCCAAACCCATGGATCTGAACAAAGGTGCGATGTTCAACTATGAGGGAATCGGAGCAGCGCAGTTTTTGATTATTATCCCGATGATGGCCGGTCCTTATTTAATCTATCTGCCATTTTCGCTTCTATTCAATGATTACGTGGGTTTGTTGGCTCTGGGGATAAGCGGGATTATTGGAATCTTTGCGTTCAAACCACTCAGCCAGATCAATGTCAACCGTGTCATTTCCAATCGTTACGAAATTTCATCTTCATTCCGTCAAGAATCATGATTCAGATCAACTCGTTAAAAAAACAATACAAAGAGACCGTAGTCCTCGATGTTGAGGAGCTCCATATCCCCAAAGCAGAGTGTTTTGGTCTGGTAGGTAATAATGGCGCCGGTAAAACTACACTTTTTCGGATCATACTAGATTTGGTCAGAGCCACCAGTGGTTCGGTGACACTAAACGGGAATGATGTGAGTAAAACAGAATCCTGGAAAGCAACTACAGGAGCCTATCTGGATGAACACATGCTGTTGTCATTTCTGACACCAGACGAGTATTTTCAGTCGCTGCGCAAAATTTACGGCATGTCGGAAGCAGATTTGGGAGTTCACTTGGATAAGTTCAGAGAGCTTTTCAATGAGGAGATTCTTGGTAAAAAGAAGTATATCCGTGATCTATCGAAAGGGAATCTCAAAAAAGTAGGAATCGCTGCCGCGATGATGGGAAATCCTGAGGTGGTATTATTAGATGAGCCCTTCGAAAATCTGGATCCAAGCTCTCAGATCCGGTTGAAAAAACTGATCCTACAGGAAAAGGCTGATTCCCAGATTACATTTCTGATCTCCAGTCATGATCTGAATCATGTAACGGAGATTTGTGATCGAATCGTTTTGCTGGAAAAAGGGAAGGTAATTCAGGATCTAAATGAAAAGACCGAAATGTTGGGGGCTTTAGAATCTTATTTTAATAATTGATTCAGGATAAATTCAGTAACAGGGATTATCTATAAAATTAATCTTGAGAGAGAGGTAAAAAAAATCCTTCAATCGGGAAAATAGTTTCAAAAGAGGTTTTTAAAAAAGAGTCTAACTAGCAGAAATTTATTCGACTGATTAAAAAGAGATTTATCACTACGATAAATCTCTTTTTGATTGAGAACTATAGTCAGCCGCTGCTCTAATTTTATTTCAGGCATACTTCTCAGCATTTTAATAGCTTGGAGTGAAGAGATGCCGAATTTTGGAATAGAATCTCCCATAATTGCAATCCCGATTTCCTCGGAATCGCTCAAAATTAGGATTTTATGAGAATCAGATTCTATAGTAAGATCGGCCGCTACAGAAATGGAGTCATTCATCAACTTACTTTTCGCTGGTGGAAATATTTAATTTACCGTTGATTTTCCAGGTAGTAAAAGTTGAACTGTCGCCGACTTCCTTGGGAACGCCAACAGAAAAATCCTCGAATGAATAGGAAATTACAGCTCCCTTGCCAGTAAGTTTTTCATAAAGACCGATTGCTAGGTCAGGCCAGGTTTGAATGTTTTCTTGTGCTTTTGTCATAGTAAATAGTTGTTGGTTAATAACATGTACTTAACAGCTAAAAAATGGGATTGTTATCAAAAATTTCGATTTGTCAGATTAGAGCATAAATTGGAAAATAGTTTTGAAGGTTGAATCTGGTCAGGAAGGATAATTTGACAGCCGAGTTTTGATTCTCTTTAAAAATAAAAATGAGGAAGACTTTTGAAAAACTCCTATCAGACCCTCATAAAAAAAGCTCCTCTAGTATTCTCAGAGGAGCTTGTAAGTAAGTTAATGCAAGATGAAGTTCTTGTGCTTCTTAATCTATGATTATTTCAAAGGCAGAGTTACTTTGAAAGTGGTTCCAAAATCAGGTTTGGACTTCAGCTCCAATTTACCTTCCAGAGAATTGATCAGGTGCAGGACTAGATTCAATCCAATTCCATAACCCTTTTCCCCCATAGATCCTGGACTTGATTTACCTTTTCCGTTGAGAATTTCCTCAATTTTCGAGGCCTCCATTCCTGCTCCGGTATCGGCTACTTCAAATATCAAGACCCGCTCAATACCCAGAGCAACAAGATTCAGTTTGACGCTAACTTCTCCACCATAAGGAGTGAATTTGATGGAATTGGAAACTAAATTGCCAAGAATTTGTAGAATTTTATTCTTTGGAAAGGGTACTTCTGCATTTGGGGCAAATACCTCTACGTCAAATTGAATGCTTTTAACCAATGCTTGCGGTTCAAACATGGTTTTGATTTTATTTTTGACAATGTTTAAAGTAAAATCCCCAGATGAATGAATTTTCTTTTTGGGCTCTTTAGTTCCCTCGTAGTTTTGGGTTAGGATTTCATCAGCCAGCTCCAAGAGTGAATTTCCACTTTTTCGGATCAGGTTGATGAATTCAAGAACTTCCTCCAATTTATTTGCATCACCTTGGGCATGAATTATTTCTGCCAATCCAATAATCCCACCGATTGGACCTCTGATATCGTGAGCTACTCTGTTTTTGGTTTGCTTCGTTTCTTCTACCTGTTTTTGAAGATCCTCAACAGCTTGATAGATTTTCAGCCTGTTGACTACTTCTTTGGCGATAATGCCAAGCATTTCTTTTTTTTCGGGGGTAAGCAACTTAAAATCAGTATCCAAGACACAGAGGGCTCCCAGACTGACTTGCTCGCTGATTTTTAAAGGTATACCATAGTAATATCGAAAATGGGGTTCGCCCGTGACACAAGAAATCTCAGAAAACCTGGAATCCTCCGTTAAATTGGTTACCTCAAGGTCCATTTGGCTTGGATTGAATGCCAGGTGTTGACAGATCGATTCTTCCCTCGGTGTTTGTCCTGTTTCAAAGCCAAAAGAAGCAACACTCCATTGCGTGTAGTGATCAATCAAATTAACCAAAGAGATTTTTGTTCCAGCAATTTTGGCTGCAAGCTTGGTAAGCTCAGAAAGTGTCTCCTCGAGATCCAGAAAATCCAAATTCAACTCATTTAAAGCCATTAATCTTTCCATCTCATTTTCTGGAATGAGATGCATTACATTTTTTAGCTGGTTATTCATGCTGCAAAATAAGCACTATATTAAGCTGCTATGCAAATAATTTTAATCTTTAATATACATATATCAAAAACGTACATTTTTAT
>CAZFSC010000095.1:0-7874 GCA_964521585.1 uncultured Limnohabitans sp. | reverse complement strand
TTATTTTGGTTGAATTAGATAGCACCCTAAGTCTAAGTCAGGTCAAAAGAGAATATATAGAGAGACAACTCGTTTATAAGAAAGTAAGAATCTACTCATCATAATAAGTAAACTACTCTGTTATGACTATTAAATATTTCTGATCGATATATTAAAGATTCCTTATCCTATTCCCAGGAACTTATTCTTCAAAAAAAGAGATAATAGGCTGATTTCCGCGAGAACAATCATTTTCTATGGCGCTATCCCAAAGTGAAATTCCAGATAACCAGGCTGCTAATAACATGGTAAGTTTGAAGTACCAATACGGTGAAGTATTCAAAAAATGTGAATTATTAAGTGGTTCCGGATACTGGGTTTTTAATCCTAAAACCCTAGCTAATTATGTTTCGGAGAATTTCTCATCACTTTTTAAAATAGAATCTGGGAAATCAGAGATCGACTTGGATCTATTGGTTTCAAAGATTCATCTAAAGAATAGGAGCCAGGTAAAGAAGGCATTAGCTAATTTGATAAGCGATCGAGTTTGCTTCCAATTGGAATGTAGGTTAGATGAGTTTTCGAAAGAGATAAGATATATTATTTTAGAAGGAAAACCTGATCATCATAATAATATATATAATGACTGTTTAATCATTGAATGTAAGGACATTACAAGTGCCCGAAAGGATTATGATAAATCCTTGAAAAAGCCAGATTCGTCTGAATTGAAAAATAAATTTTCATTCTCAAATCAGGCTTTGGAGGAGAGTGTGGACGAGCCGAGTATCAAAGAACTTAATCAAAAATTGATAAAGGGGCAAGAGCTATCCAAAACCGGATATTGGGAGACCAATCTAAAAACCAAAATGCTTTTTTGGTCCGATGAGATGTACAAAATCTGGGATATTGAAAGGAAAGATTCAAAAATTGATTTTGATTTTTTCCTGAGCTCCATTCATCCCGATGATCGAAAGGATTTTCTCTATCATCGAAACCGGGCACTATCCACGGAGAAAGAATTGGATGTTGTCTATCGAATAGTGACTCAGGAAGGAAATGTCAAATACATTCATGAGTTGGGAGAAATCAGCAGAGATCAGGATAATCAATATGATATTTTTAGGGGGACAGCCCAAGAGATCACAAAAGAGAAAGAATATGAGATAAAGCTCACGCAAAGGAATTTTCTCATAGAGGCAATTATGGAAAATATCCCTATGGGAGTAGCTGTAAATAAAATCTCAGATGGAGAGACAATTTATTTAAACAAAGCCTTTGAAGATGTTTATGGTTGGCCGAAAGAGGTGCTTTCTGATGAGCAGTCATTTTTTGAGAATGTATTTCCCAATCCTGAATATAGAGCTTGGATAAGAGAGCAAATATCCAGAGATATCCAAAGTGGAGATCCGGGGAAAATGAATTGGGATAGTATCCTGATCACCACCAAAGCTGGTGAGGAAAAAGTTATAAATACCAAAAATATTCTTGTCCCAGACCTGAATCTGATGATATCGACGGCTAGCAACGATACGGAGCGATTCTGGGCAGAACAAGCAATCAAAGTCAGTAACGAGCGATTTAGATTAGTATCAGAGGCGGTGTCTGATGCAGTGTGGGATTGGGATATTAAGAAAAACACCATCTTTTGGGGAAGGGGGTATCACCTCCTGTTTGGGTATCCTGAATCTCAAATCCAGGTCGGTGAGAATGCATGGTTTGAAAGTGTTCATCCCGAGGATTACCCGAGGATTTGGGAAAGTATTTTAAAGGCTAGAAAAGATCCAAAAATGCGATACTGGTCGGCGGAATACCGATTTAAAAGGTATGATGGAACTTATGCCTTTGTTAGCGAAAAGACGGTCATTATTAGAGATAGGGATGGCAAGCCGATTAGGATGGTCGGTGCCCTTCAGGATATCACTCAGGCAAAGGAAAAGGAGAATCACCTACTCCTGCTGGAGTCTGTAGTAACCAATTCCAAGGATGCTGTGTTGATCACCAAGGCAGACCCAACCAAAGCGGGCTACGAAATCATCTATAGCAACAAGGCATTTGAAGACATGACTGGCTACACTTCCAATGAGGTATTGGGAAAAGCTCCAAAAATCCTTCAGGGAAAAGATTCTGACAGGAAGGTGCTGAAACAATTTGGTGAAGATCTGAGAAATTGGAAAAACAGCTCCATTGAAGTACTTAATTATACCAAACAGGGAAAACCGTTTTGGGTAAATGTAAATGTTGTACCAGTTGCGGATAATTCTGGGAGGTATACGCACTGGGTAGGTATACAGCGAGATATTACCGAGAATAAAAAGTACCAGCAAGAACTGGAACTAATCAATGAGCGCTTCAAATTAATTTCTGAATCGACAAATGATGCCATATATGATTGGGATATTCAGACGGGCGAAAGATTTTGGGGGGATGGATTTTCTAAGCTTTTTGGGATAGAGTTGCAAAAGTCGAAAGATTTTGGAGAAGAATGGCGGAAAAGAATTCATCCTGATGATCATTCAAGAGTAAAGCAATTTTTCAACAACCTATTTGTGAAAAGGAATAATGACGGGCGTTTCGGGATCGAATATCGAGTCAAAAAGTCCACCGGGGAATATTGCTATGTTTTTGAATCCGGAGTTTTGAAAAGAAATGCTGATCGAAAACCCATCCGGATGACAGGGGCTGTCCAAAATATAGACGATCGAAAAGAATATGAAAAGTCTCTGCAGGAATTAAATGAGAGTCTGGAAAAAATCAACCGGGAACTGGCGCATTCAAACAAAGAACTGGAGCAATTTGCTTATGTAGCTTCGCACGATCTGCAGGAGCCACTTCGGATGATCACGAGCTTTTTGGGATTAATTGAAAAGCGTTACAGTACGGTCTTAGATGAAAAAGGGAGAAAATATATCCATTTTGCCATAGATGGGGCCAAGCGGATGCGGCAGATAATTCTGGACTTACATGAGTTTTCCAAATTGGATAATTTCCAGGAGGTGAAATCCTGGATCGATTCTTCAGAATTAATTCAAAAATCCCAACTCTACGTCAAAAAACAGCTTTGGAGCAAAACACCTGTTTTTCACCTGGGTGCACTTCCTGAAATCTACGGACATCAAAGCACGCTGATTCAATTATTTCAGAATTTGATTTCGAATGCGATTAAATATCAGCCTTTGGGCCAAAAGGCGGAAATCTGGATCTCGGCGACGGAGCAAGACGATTTTTGGCAATTTGCTATCCGGGATAACGGGATCGGAATCGAGGAGGAGTACCGTGATAAGATTTTTGTCATCTTTCAGAGACTACATACCTCCGATGAGTATTCCGGAACAGGTATCGGCTTGGCCATCTGCAAGAAAATAGTTGAATTCCATCAGGGTAAAATTTGGGTTGAATCAAACCAAGGTGTAGGCTCCACATTTCATTTTACTATTCGAAAACCTACTTTGTAATGAATTGGATTAGAACTTTATTTTTCAAATCACCTTTTCTCACTGGATTTATAGCCTTTCTACTGGCACTTGGGGTTGGGATTTTCCTTTCTGTGAAAGACTTTCAGATCGAACGGATGGCAGAAGAAAAAGAAGTAAGACAAACCACTGAGCTAATCGAGGAAAGAATTCAGGAGGTTGTCTCAACCTTGAACACCCATGTGAACATTCTCGCTTATTTGTTCAAAACGGAGCAGATTGATGCTGATTTTGATGAAGTGGCGCAAAGTATCATTGGCAACGTTGACCTTATCGATCAAATTCAAGTTTTGGATAGCGGTGTGATCGTAGCGAGTTATCCGTTGGTCGGAAACGAATCCATCCTAGGATATGATATTCTAAAGGATCCCCTTAGAAGAGAAGAAGCGATCATGGCGATTGAGCAACGGACTCTACGCATTGCTGGACCATTTACACTCAGGCAAGGAGGGGAAGCCATTATAGGTCGATTGCCACTCTTTGAGGAGGATGAATTTGTAGGTTTTGCCGCAGTCATTGTAAGTTGGGAAAAATTCAAAAAGAAGGTATTTGGGAATGAAGAATTCTCCAACTCTGCCTACACCATCGGCTTTTTTAAAGATATTCCGTCCACGGAGCAAGAAATCAATTTGCTTGAGAGTGATTTTACAAATGCAGATGGTCCTGTCAGCGAAATAAGAATTCCCGAAGGAAACTGGATTGTTCGGGTACAGCTAACTGAAAGTAATGCTTGGCTTGCCATTTTACCAAGAGTCATTTTCAGGACCTTCTTCGCCTTTTTAATCTGGTTTTTAGTCCACCGGTTTTCTCGTGAGCCCCATGTGTTGACCAAAAAGGTAAACGAGATGACCCAGGAACTTCAGCTAAGCAACCAGCGATTCAAGCTAGCTTCTCAGGCTACTGCGGAAATTATTTGGGATTGGGACATCGAGAATAATCGAACTTTCAGAAGTGAAAATTTCGAAAAAGTGTTTGGCTACTCCATGGAAGAGTCCATTAGCAACGATACATTTTGGAAATCAATAGTTCATCCCGATGATATTGGAGCCGTCGTCCAGAATTTAGAACAGACACTTTCGGGAGATCAGGAAATTTGGTCTCAGGTATTTAGAGTAAAAAATGCAAAAGGAGATTATCTGTTTATAGTCGATAAAGGAATAATAATTCGGGATAGTAGTGGAAAGGCGATTCGGATGATCGGATCCACGCAGGATATTACAGAAAGAACAATAGCCAAAATGGAATTGGCAAATGAAAAAGAAAGGCTGTCAAATGTAATCGAAGGAACTCAAGCGGGTACTTGGGAGTGGAATGTGCAAACAGGAGAAACCATATTCAACGAAGCCTGGGCAGGTATAATCGGCTATACTTTGGATGAATTGGAACCCATTAGTTTCAATACTTGGGTAGAACATGCCCATCCCGATGATTTGAAGGAGTCTAATCGCTTATTAGAACTTCATTTTGATAACAAATCCGAAAATTATGAAATAGAATGTAGGATGCGCCATAAAAATGGTCATTGGAAATGGGTTTTTGCCAGAGGGAAGGTTTTATCGTGGACCCCTGAAGGCAAGCCGCTGATGATGTTTGGAACTTATATTGATATCAGTGAGAAAAAGCAGCGGGAAGAAGAATTGAAAATGGCCAACCAGCGCTTAAAAGCTGCAAATGAGGAGTTGAAATCTTTTGCTTCGGTGGCATCCCACGATATGAAAGAGCCTCTTCGGATGATCAGTTCATTTTTGGCACTTTTGGAGAAGCGTTACCAGCCAGTACTCGACGAAAAGGGGAAACAATATATCAATTTTGCAGTCGACGGAGCTAGAAGATTGAGTATTCTGGTGGAAGATATGATGCAATATGCCAAGATTGGATTTGATGATGAGCTACTCGATCGGGTCAATCTCAATGCGCTGATCTCAGAGGTACTTAACATTAAGCTGGATGGACTTGGTCAAGAACAACCCGTTGTAAATGTGGGGCATCTTCCTGATGTCGTAGCCATAAAAACACCTATCAAAACGGTTTTTCTAAACCTGATTTCCAATGCCATCAAATACCGTCAGAAAGACAGGAGATTAATGATTAATATTTATTCAAAACCTGTTCAAGACCATATTCAAATCACCGTGGAAGACAATGGCATAGGAATAGAACAGGAATATTTTCAGAAAATATTCGGGCTTTTCAGCCGCTTGCATCCCAAAAATGAATATACTGGTGTAGGTCTAGGCCTTGCCGTATGCAAAAAAATAATAGCTCAACATGGTGGTAAGATTTGGCTCGAATCTGCTCCGGGCAAAGGCAGTAAATTTCACTTGACATTAAAAAAAGCATGAAGATTAAACCAATTAATTTTTTACTAGTCGAAGACAATGAAGGCGATATCCTATTGATCAATGAGGCGCTCGAAGAAGCGAAAATATTCAACCATATGGATATCGTCAGAGATGGTAGCCAAGCGATTCAGTTTCTGGAAGAGCGAGCCGAAAAGGATCCCAAAGACCTTCCGGATGTGATATTGTTGGATATTAACCTTCCTAAAAAAAATGGGCACGAGGTGCTGGCATCAATTAAGGAAAACCCAGCCCTCAAAAAAATTCCCGTTATCGTATTGACTACCTCCTCTTCTGATCTGGATGTATTCAAGGCATACGACTTACATGCCAATTGCTATATTGTCAAGCCGGTGGAGGTAGGAAATTTCCTTCAGGTGATCAGTAAAATTGAAAACTTTTGGCTTTCAGTAGTCAAGCTTCCCAAATCATCCAGCGATGAATAAGGATGAAAATTCTTATTCACTATTGGTGATTGAGGATAATGTCGGAGATTTTGTTATCCTGGAAGACTATTTCGCAGAATATTTGGTCAATCTTCAGATTGAGCATGTAGAAAATTTCAAGGATGCTTCGGAAATTCTTTCAGAGAAGAAGAAACACTTCGATCTCATTTTCCTGGATCTCTCTTTGCCAGATAAATCAGGAGAAGACTTGGTACTGGAAATAGTCCGTATGGCGGCTGATATTCCCGTAGTCGTGCTGACGGGGTACTCGGATATTGAGTTTGGAAGTAGATCATTGGGCCTAGGAGCCACAGATTATTTGCTGAAGGATGAATTATCGCCAATTGTACTTTACAAAAGCTTGTTGTATAATATTCAGCGAACTAAATTTATTTCTGAATTGAAGGAGTCGAATATCAAATATTCGGAGCTTTTCCAATTAAATCCATCCCCGATATTGGTCTACGATCAGCTTACATTACAGTTCATAGATGTTAACCTTGCTGCTTTGCTCAAATATGGCTATGATAGGGATGAATTTCTGAGGAAGAGCTTGAAAGATATTCGGCCTGAGGTGGAGCAGCAAAAATTGGATAATGCGATCAAAGATTTTTGGGCCAATAATAATCCCAATTATCAACAAACAACTAAACACGTCAAAAATAACGGCGAAGTAATCGATGTAGAGGTAAAACCTGCTAAAATAAAGATCAATAATCGGGATGCCGGAATGGTTTTGGTGAATGATATCACAGAAAACCTCAAACATATCCGGAAGATAGAAGAGCAAAATGAAACGCTAAAACAGATCGCCTGGATTCAGTCTCATGTCGTTAGGGCACCTCTGGCTAGACTCATGGGCTTGGTGAGTCTGTTGGAGAATACGGATGAATCAATCGGTGATGAATCCAGAGAGATCCTCAGGTATATAAAAGATTCTGCTGGAGAACTGGATGGAGTCATCCGGGAGATAAGTAAGAAATCAGAGCTAATTTCTAAGAAATCATAAGCTTATGAAAAAACAACTCTTGGTAGTAGATGATGATGAGGTGCTTTTGATGATCATTGAAAGGATGTTTATCAAAGTAAACCCTGAATTGAAAGTCCGGACATTTTTAGAAGGAAAGGAAGCGCTAGCCTATTTGGCTGAATCTGATAGTGAAACTGTCCCTACGATTATGGTTGATATCTATCTCAAAGACATGAATGGTTGGGAGTTTTTGGAGGTGTTGGATCAGAATGAAAAATTTAAATCAAAGGTTTTTTTGATCACGTCTTCGGTAGGATCACAGAATGAGATAACCGCTCAACAATACCAAAGTGTTGCGGGATTTTTTGAAAAACCAATCACTTTTGAATCCATCAAAGCGATCAATCAGATAATCTGCTCTGTTCCAAAGCTGACTTGAGGAATAGTTTTTTTGTGAATCATTCTTTTCAGTTCTACAACCAAAATTTCAAAAACAAGTCTGCCAATTTATTTTAGGAGATAACTAATTGATTTTTAAGTCAATTTTCATTAAAAACCAAATTAGCTTAGCCTTTAGAAGTGTAAGGGTAGCACGATAGAATTTGAGTTTTTGATATAATTTTTAATTAATTCCGATATTGAGCTTAAAGAATTTTTGGATGAGATT
>CAZFSC010000094.1:0-13873 GCA_964521585.1 uncultured Limnohabitans sp. | reverse complement strand
TGGGTAGAGAGAATGAGATTATAACTATCTAATCTTGAAGAATCCTAATGTATATAGAGTAAATGGCAATTAACCTAAAAACAATTTATAAAACTGTAAAGTAAATTTTGGATCATTCATGGATGACAATTGTCAAATTCCTTACTTAGTAATACCATTTAGCGCCTCTTTCCTCAACATCCTTTTTTCTGGACTCAGCAATCTTACGTATAAGACTTTCAGGTAAAGGTTGCTCATAAAAAAATTGAACTGAATCTTTTTTCGTGGTGAATTCAGCAAGCTCTTTTTCAAATGGTTTTAAAGCTGGACCAGTCGGAATGAAGCTTACGTGAGATTTATGTGCTGCATAAGCAAAAAGTATGGTTCCTGATTCGAATACGGGTTTTCCCCATTTTAATCCTTCTTTTGCTTCTGGTGCAATAGCTTTTAAAATTGCCCGTAATTCCTTTATTCTCACTTGAGCAATCTCAGGTAATTGTTCAATGTATTCTTCCACATTTTCAGGTCTATTTTCTTTCATTTAATTCTGATTTTCTCCTTCCAAATTACTGCTTATGCATTTCTAAATTAATAGCATTTCCAAATTTACTCCATATCTATTGTATGGTAAATCTGATCCCCAAAAACCCGCGGATTCCCTGATTGGCAGCAAAAACATAAGTTGGATCAAAGGTCAGTGCATTGGGATTTGAGGCAGTGGGAATCACGCTTCCATCCGGGGCAAAATCCACTCCCCTATCAAACGGATCGAATGCCCTCGCGATCGAATTAGCCGGCGGGGTAAAATTCAGCAGGTTTTTGACTCCCCCATAAAGCTCCCACTTTTCCCCAAATGATTTGGTAAGCTGAATATTCTGTATGCTAAACCAAGGAGAAAAGGGTGCCCGGTCATCTAGCGGTCCTAGTAATGGCAATCGCATCGGACTGTACACATTGCCGGTGTAATCTACTTTGATTCCTGATTTGAAAAATTCATATCCTACAGACCAAACTCCAGAAAATCGCTCTGTAAGCAGTTGTCGAGTTCGAACTCCATTTTCCTTTAGACTCACATCCATTAAGGTGGCGCCTCCTGTGACTGTCAGCCCATTAGCCCAAGCCACATCCAAATTCAGGGAAACTCCCTGCGAAACTGCCGAGCCGTCCAGATTTCCATAGCTGATTTGATTGGGGTTGGATTCGTAATCCGGCACGATCCGATTAGTGAAATAGGTGTAAAAAGCGGAGCCATCGATTCCGATAAAGGTTCCACCATCTGTATAGATTTTTTTCACCAGATTGGCATTGGCATTCCAGCTGGTTTCGGGGAGGAGCTCTTCCTCAAAAACCACCTCACGGGCTCCTGTCAGTGCTGCATGGTCTTCGGTGAATACATTGGCTACCCGAAATCCATTCCCTCCCGAAAGCCGGAGAATGGTGCTGTTATCATTCCAGGACTTTTTGTAATTGACCCTAGGGGAAAAAACCGCTCCATGGATCGAATTGAAATCCAGCCTACCCCCTACCAACAAAGTCTGGGTAGGGGTAATTTTCAATTCATCCTGGATAAAAAAACCTGGCAAATGAATGATCGAAGGCTCATTGATATCCAGATTTTTCTCTGCAGTGGCTGGGGTATTATCATCGTAATGGGTGAATCTGTAGGCTGCCCCTAATAGAAAGTTATTTCTACCCACTTCCTTACTCCAGGTCAATTGTCCGAAAGCAATGTATTGATCCGCGATGTAAATCGTTGTTCCGTACACTGAATTCTGGGAATGTCCGTTGGCAGAAAATTGAAAGTTGAAATATTCGGAACCTGGCAATTCCCAATTTCCAAAAGTTTCCCAACGACTGGTATAAATGCTTTCACCATACACCTGATCCCCTCCCCGATCTGCTTTGGTCCAGTTCAGCTGTCCTCCCCATCGGTCCTCGTAAACATATCTGCCCGCCAAGTTAAAAGCCCGCTTGGAAGGTCGCTCAAATTGAAATTTCTGAAAAATGGAAATACGTTTGGAAAGAGTCAAATCGGTCATTCCATCGTTGTTATTATCGATGGGCTGATCATAATAAAATCCCGAAATCCCAGTCAGGGATTTGATATGCTCGCCAAAATCGTTTCGAAAACCAAGATCAAGATTCGTTTCTCCCCAGCCGGTCACAAATGCATCTGCAGAAAAAACAGGAGATTTGTAAGGACTTTTAGTAATCACATTGATCAGCCCGCCGACGGCTTCCGAACCGTAAAGTGTGGAAGCTGGACCTTTAACTACCTCGACACGATCAATCAATGCCTGAGGAATTCCGGTTAGTCCATAGACAGTGGCCAATCCACTCACGATCGGCATCCCATCGATCAAGACCATGGTATAGGGTCCCTCCAATCCGTTGATATGAATGTCACCGGTATTACAAATATTACAGTTGACCTGTGGGCGGACACCATTGACATTTTGAAGAGATTCAAAGATGGAAGGAGTTGGATTCGCCTTGAAAAAATTACCGGAATAAACTTCCACCGGCACAGGACTATTCAATTTGGACACCTCCTGCATGGTACCGCTGACGACTACTTCATCCAGCCCGCTGTCCATTTCTCTCAGTTGAAAAATGAGATTGACATCTGAGTCCATAGTAACTGTGACTTCCTTTAAATCTTTCTGAAAACCGATTCTGGAAGCTTGGATTACAAAACTCCCAGCGCTTGGAAGTTCCAGAGTAAATTTTCCATTTTCATCCGATACCGTACCAATAGCCAATTCTTTGATCCAGATGTTGGCAAATTCAACTGGGTTTTCACCTGATTTTACCTGTCCACGGATTTGTGGATTTTGGGCATAAAGGGATTGGGTAAACGAAAAGAAACATAAATAAATGAGTAAATTTTTAAGCATGGCTGAATGGAATTACCCAATTAGATACGACAAAAGTATAAAGTTAGATTAATCTAACAAAATTGTTTTTTAAATATTTTGATCATATTTGAATATTAAAACAAAACTGCATGGCTTCACAAACTGAAGAAAATTACCTAAAAGCACTTTTTAATTTGGCCAATCCGGCCGGAGAGGTTAACCTATCGGATCTTGCACATCAGATGAAAGTCTCCATGCCCACAGTGAATAGCATGGTCAAAACCCTTCAAAAAAACGATTGGGTGATCTATCAAAAATACAAACCGGTAACGCTTTCGGCAGAAGGTCAAAAAGCAGCTGCATTGGTCATCCGAAAGCATCGGTTAACGGAAATGTTTTTGGTCAATAAGATGGGATTTGGATGGGAAGAAGTCCATGAAATTGCTGAACAAGTGGAACATATTCATGCTCCTAAATTTTTTGAGCGCATGGATGAAATGCTGGGATTTCCTACGATTGATCCGCACGGTTCACCTATTCCTGACAAAACCGGAAAAATTCAGGAGGTGAATTATGTACCCTTATCGGAATGCAAAGCTGGTCAGCATGTGATTTTGGCTGCCTTGACCAATAGCTCCACTGAATTTCTGGAGTTTTTGAACAGTCGGGAATTGAAGCTGGGTACTGCCTTGGAAATCCGCTCCAAAGAACCTTATGACCAAAGTATAGTGGTGAGCTATTCGGGGCATTCATCTGAGACCTTGAGTGAGAAAGTCTGCGAACGGCTATTGGTGAGGATCTAGGCTCAGTCTAGCCTACAAAAAATCACACCAATTCCTCTGCTGAACAGATGCCTACTATTCTTTCCAGCCCCGGTTCGCTTTTTTCTCGGCCTGCATTTTCTTGGATTTCAACCTTTTCTCAATTGCCCCTTTTCCAGGCTTTGTTGCTTTTCGGATCTTTTTGCGCTCGAAAGCTTTTTGTAATAGCTCCTCAAACTTCCGAATGGCGATTTCCTTATTTTGAAGCTGGGAGCGCTTTTCCTGTACGGTGACCTGAAGGATTCCTTCTTCGGTAATCTTGCTTTTTAATCTTTGATGGATCGTCTCCTTTTCTTCTCCAGAGAGATTTAGAGAAGCTGGAATATCGAAGTTAAGCTGGACTTTGGTTTCTACTTTATTCACATTTTGGCCTCCTGGCCCTCCACTTCTGGAAGTTTGAAAAGTAAGTTCAGGCAGAAAAACACCTGATTTAATTCGCTGAAAAATGCTATTGGAAGTATGCATGAATTGATCAAATTATAATCCTGGAGAATTCACCTTCATCGTCTGGACTATTTCATTGACATTTTCCGGATTGATGGGTTTGGATAAAAATCCATAAACAGAATCATAGTTTTCAGCTTTTACCCGATCGTCTTCATTGATGGAAGAGGTAAGCATAATCACTTTTGCCTGATGATCCTCATTGAATTTCTTAAGTTCATCTAGAAAATCCCAACCGTCCATGATTGGCATATTAATATCCAGCAATATCCATAAAGCCGCTTGTGGTCCTGCTTCCAGTATATTTCTGACTGAATCAATGGCCTCCTTTGGATTGCTGAAATATTCAATTTTAGCTCCTTTAAGTTCTTCGTGTCTTTTTACAAATTGTCTGGTGACGATCAAAGATACTTCATCATCATCTACCAATATTAAATAATAACTATCCATTTATTTGAATTAAAATATGCTTAAAATTTGAGCCAATCATTTTTACGTAATTTTACCTTCTCAAGATTCATATTGCTTTTAAGTATATAACTGTCACACTTTTGGTGCCATGTTTTGAATCAGTTTTTTTTTCGAATCTATATCTTATTGTTAGATATTTTTAATTCTATGAATAATCCATACAAGGTAGAATATTCATATCATCTGAAATCTAAATCACCCATTCTATTAAACTTTATTATAAATATTTTTAATACATTAAATACATATTAGCAGTCAAAAAAATGCTTTTTAAATTGATCGAACTTTTACTATTTGCGCTTGTCTACTAACACCTTGAACCAAGGATACCCATTAAAATGAACATTAGAAAAATAATTATATAGATATCTCGTGACTTATGAATATTCATAATTACAAATTTCATATAGAATTGTAAATCAGCATTTTTGAGATTTCTTGATAAGGTAGCCAATTACAGGAATGGATTTTACTTTCCAAACAAATTCATTTTCTTCACAGGGTATATTTCAGAAAAACCCTAAAAACCTATGAAAAACAGAAGAGAATTTCTAGTCAAAGGCGTTCTTGGCACCGCAGGGCTGCTTGCCGCTCCAAGCTGGCTTCAAGCTGCTCCGGCAATCATCCGAAATCTGAATCAGCCCAATTCGGTCATCAACGGTGTGCAGATTGGCTGCATTACGTATTCCTTTAGATCAATGAAGGATCAAAGTGCTGAGGCAACTTTGAAATATGTGAAAGATGCCGGCCTTAGCGCCATTGAACTGATGGGTGATCCGGCAGAATCATTTGCGGGGATGCCTGCTTCCCCAATCAACCGGATGCGCATGTTTCAATTGGGTGGGAAAGCCCGCAGGGGTGAAGAATTGACAGCAGATGAAAAGAAGGAATTGGATGAAATGCGGGAACAAAGCGATTCGTATCAAAAAGAAGTAGCAGCCTGGAGGGCCAAAGCAGATATGAAAAAATTTGAGGAACTGCGAAAAATGTATAAAAATGCCGGGGTAAGTATCTATGCCTTCAAGCCGAGTGCTTTTGGCGTAAACAACTCCGATACAGAGATAGCCTACGGATTGAAAGCTGCCAAGGCTTTAGGGGCTTCACATGTGACCTTGGAACATCCCTCAGATGATGCCCATACTCTCAGGCTAGGTAAATTGGGGGAAAAATACGGCATGGCGGTAGGCTACCATGGGCATGAACAAGAGACCTTTATTTTTTGGGATACCGCATTATCACAAAGTCTCAAAAATGGCTTAAATCTGGATTCAGGACATTATATCGCTGCAGGCCATACGGATCTACTTCCTCTAATCGAAAAACAAAATAGCAGAATTCTCAGCATGCATACCAAGGATCGTTCTACTCCTGCCAATGGCAAAGGAAATGTCTCATGGGGTGAGGGCGATACTCCGATTGTGGAGATATTGCAATTGATGAAGAAAAACAAATATAAATTCCCAGCGACAATAGAACTTGAGTACCAAATTCCTGAAGGTTCAGATGCGGTAAAAGAAGTGCAGAAATGCCTTGCTTTCTGCGAGCAAGCTTTGAGGTAATAAACAAAATTGAGACAAAAAAAAAACCGCAGCGAGAAGCTGCGGTTTCTTATAAGAAGACCTGCTATTATTTAGCGAACATGGTAAACATCCACATTCTTTTTTCAAGGTCTCCTACAAATTGAACAAGTAAATCTTCTGTGGCAATATCACCGACTTCACCGGCTTCGTTAGCCACTTTTCGATGGGAATGAGCTAATATGCCCAATCCATCGATGACATGTTTCACACATTCATCACCTTTACTCACGTCAGTAATCTCTTTATGGATCGTGTTTTTCAAGTAATCAGAATACGCATGAAGGGGTTTGAAACCGATAGTTACGATTCGTTCAGCCAATTCATCGATGTTCTGGTATAATTTAGTGTACAATTCTTCGAACTTTTCATGAAGTTCAAAGAAATTCTCACCTTTCACGTTCCAGTGAAATCCTCTTACGTTCTGGTAAAAAACGTGATAGTCAGAAAGTAAGTCGTTCAACTTGTCGTTAAGTTTAGACATATCTTTATTGTCTAATTTTAGGTGGTTTTCTAAAGTTGCTTTGCTAGTAGTTGCCATATTATAGTTTGTAGTAGTTGTTTGTTGATTAATATTATAATATATAATTCAACAGCTATGCCAAGCATTAGTCACCAAATAAGAATTGGATTTAATTTCTTTTGGTAATTAGAAATTTTATAATTTGCTTTTTTAAAACCATAAAATTTCTTCCTATTAAAAATGTATAATTATTTAAATTAATAACATGGAAAAATTTCCCCAAAACGTCTAAATAACTCTACATAAAAAAACCTCTTTTATCTAAGAGGCTCTAATATCAATCTTATATTCTATTTTTATTAAGTTATATTTTGTATAATTTCATTTTGTTAAAAAGAGTCTTTCGATCTATACCTAATTTCTCAGCTGCCTTAGTACGGTTGTATTTCACTTCTACCAGCACTTTTTTCAGGAGTTCAGCTTCCGCTTCTGCAGCTGCGTCCTTCAAGTTGACGTGCTTCCTTCTTGACTTTTGAGGTTGCGATGACTCAGTCTGATCCTCATTGAAATTGAATTTCTGGGAAAAGACCACTTCCGGAGGTAAAGCAGATAAGGTCATTCGTCCACCGTCTGTCAAAAGTGTAGCTCTCCGAATTACATTTCGCATTTCCCGAAGATTACCAGGCCAAGAATATTCCATAAATATATCCATGACCTCCTGATCAAAACCGAATACCTTCTTTCCCAATTCCTCATTTGCCAGTTCTAAAAAGTGCTCTGCAAATGCTTCGATATCTTTTTTTCGTTCGCGCAATGGCGGCACCGTAATACTGAATTCATTGAAGCGATAATAGAGATCCTCGCGGAATCTACCGTCTTCAACCGCCTTGCGTAAGTCTTCATTGGAAGCTACAATTATTCGGACATCAATATCCTTATCCTTGGTTCCTCCTATTCTTCTTAGCTTTCGCTCCTGAACCAAACGGAGCAATCCTACCTGAATCTCATAGGAAAGATTGGATATTTCATCCAAAAAAATGGTCCCTCCATTGGCCATTTCAAATTGTCCGGGTTTGTCAGAAGTAGCACCGGTAAATGATCCCTTTTCGTGTCCCCACAGCTCACTTCCAGCAAGTTCTTTGGTCAATGAACCACAATCTATTGCAACAAATGGCTTTCCGGCTCTCGCGCTTTGATCATGAATATTACGCGCAATATTTTCTTTTCCTGCGCCACTTTCTCCATAAATAATAACGGATAAATGAGTGGGAGCCACTAGTTTAACCTCCTTATGCAGCTTCTTGGATTCCTTTCCGGTTCCTTTCAAATAATGAGATTTACTTGTGTCAGAAGGTTTTGAAGACTTTCCATTGACATTTTCATTATTGATCTCTGGCTCGGCTTGATTCTTTGTTTTAGCAAGTGCCCGCTGGATCAGATTGATTACTTCATCTGGGATAAGGGGTTTTGTCACATAGTCGAAAGCACCATTTTTGATTACCTCCACCGCTATTTTGACATCTGCGTAGCCTGTAATAATAGCTACCTGGGTAGTTGGGGAGTTTTTTCTGACAGATTCTAATACTTCACGGCCGTCCATGTCCCGAAGTTTGAAATCACAAAAAACAAGATCGAAATGATTTTTTTTAATCAAATCGATCCCGGTTTTGCCTGATATGGTTGTTTCCACATCATAGCCTTTTTTTGTAAGGAAGCGCTCAAGCAGTTGACATATATCTATGTTATCGTCGATTACCAGAATTTTAGCCATGGTTTTTAAGATTTAAATTCGTTTTGTACAATTTCATTAAGTTGAGCTATGTTGAAGGGTTTACTTAAAAAATCCAAAGCCCCTGACTCCAAAGCTTCTGCTCTCGCTTCTTGGTGATCAAAGGCGCTCATCATAATAATTTTGTAAGATTTGTTTTTTGAATTTAAGACTTTTAACTCATTAAGTCCATTTCCGTCCGGTAGATTGACATCCAAAAAAACTAAAAACGGATGATTTAATCTAAGCAGCGCTCGTCCTTCATCGATTGTTCCCGCGGAAATAACTTCAAATCCTTTCCGGGTGAGGAATCTGGTCAATAATCCTCTTATCTCCCGTTCATCATCCACCACCAAGATCAAATTATTTCCGATCACATCTGCCTCCCTTCTATTCACTTTTAATTATTTGTAAATGATTGAAATTAAATAAAAGGAGTGGCCACCGGCCACACCCTTTATGTTTTTCACCCTTATTTATGTTTTTAATATTTAAATTCACTTTAGTTTTTGATAGCATCAAGCTTCTTCTTGGTTTGCTCCAGTCCTTCCTGTCCTGTAGAAACTAATTTTTCCTTCAGATCTCCAGCGACTGATTTTAAATCACTGATCAGTTTCTTAAATTTTCGTTGTTGTGGTTCGGTTTTAGTTTGATTTCTATACAAGTAGGCCCCTAGAGCCGCTCCTGCCAATAAACCACTAATCCATATTGTTTTACTTTTCATATTCTTTGATATTTTAATGATTAAAGTTTAGCTAGTTCTTCTTTGATTTCATCCTTGGTCTTACCGACTTTTTTCTGGATTCTACCCCAAAGTTCATCCTCTTTTCCTTCTGAAAAAGCTAGATCATCTTCTGTTAACTCGGCATACTTTTGCTTTAATTTTCCTTTGATGACGTTCCAGTCACCTTTAATTCCAGTAATGTTCATAATTTATTGGTTTAGGTTAAATAATTGATTTAATTTTCGTAGTTCGGAAACAAAGGTCAAACCCCTCTCCCACTGATCAAACGGAACAGAACAGCGATTACAGCCAGTACTAATAAAATGTGTATCAAACCAGTGATACTGTAGACGAAAACTCCGACAAGCCAGCCTATAACAAGAATGACCGCGATAAAATATAGTAGTGAGCTCATAAGGTACTTGGTGTTTAGAGGATTTGTTTATTTGTGAGTTTCAATGCCCATGCCTGAAAAAAAAAATCCAAAAAATCGGTCTTATATGCTCTTAAAGCACTTTTTTCAGCAAAATCAGAATTACATCACAACTGAAAACCAAATGAAAAATGAGTAATAATTTCCCCAGTAGTGGGAATATCTTTATAAAGGAGCGAAATGCTCCGTCGATGAATCGGGTGAAAATCTATGCGATATTTTCACTTATCCTGATACTGATTGGAGGCGCGCTTTCATATTGGGTCGCATATCGGATTAAATTTTATATCTCAGAGATCATTCAAGCAGAAGAAGTAATGCAATTATCGGATGAGCTCTATTCCTCCATCCTGGAACAAGAATCCTCAATCAGAGGCTATCTAATTACCGGGAGGGTGGATTTCTTGAAACATTATGAAGTCTCTTTGAGAAGTCAAAATGAATTATTCGAGGAGCTGCGGGCCCATACTTCAGAGAATAAAGTCCAGCAAAGATCACTTAAGGAACTTCAGAGAATCGTTCAGTCACGGGTGGAAATCCACGAACAATCCAAACTTTATTACCTGGAGAACAAAAGCCTGGAAGGTTTTATCAATGAACAGTTGGTTGAAAATGCAATCAGTGATTACCATGAAATTAAAAACATCATTGCCCAAATCAGTATTGAGGAATCAAAAAGTTTCGATGAAAAAAACTCAAGTCTGCTCAATAACATCAAAGCTCTCCCTTTTATAGTCAGTCTGATTTCATTTTTTTCAATCGCAATGGGTCTTTTGACGTTATTTTCAATATTTCATTACAACCGAAGTCAGCAAAAAGCCCAGGCTCAGAATGAAGCTTATCAAAGGAATCTGAAAAACAAACTGGATCTCCTGGATGAGTCTAACAAGCAACTGGAGCAATTCGCTTATGTTGCTTCTCACGATCTGCAGGAGCCCTTACGGAAAATCACCACTTTCTCCGGTCTCCTCAATGAGCAGTATTCTGACAAGTTGGAAGGTGAAGGCAGCATATACCTCAAAAGGATGATAGCTTCCTCCAACAGGATGAGAAGACTGATCAAGGATCTTCTGGAATACAGCCGGGCAGCAAGAGAATCTGAGTTTAACCTCGAAACAGTCAAATTGAACACGGTTGTCACGAATGTGATTGACAATCTTGAAATCATCATCCGGGAAAACCAGGCAACAATTAAAGTGGGGAAACTTCCCAGCGTGCAGGCAAACCAAACTGAACTGGAGCAGGTTTTCCAGAATTTGATTTCAAACTCAATCAAATTTTCCAAACCTAATACACCTCCTTTTATCTCTATCGAGGCTTCCCTTGCATCCAAAGAAACTGTAAAACGCTTCCCAAGCTTAAGCCCCAGTCAAAAATATCATTTGATTCAGGTCAAGGACAACGGAATAGGATTCAATGAAGAATATTCGGAACGGATTTTTACCATATTCCAAAGACTTCACGGCAAAACAGAGTACGAGGGAACAGGTATAGGTTTGGCTATAACTAAAAAAATTATAGAAAAATATAAGGGAGTAATTTTTGCCGAAAGTATTCCGGACGTAGGTTCAACATTTAATATTTTAATGCCAAAGTTTAATTAAATTCACAATTAAACTTAGAAAATGCCAATTGACACCACCCTATCAAATCATTCCTATATGGGTAAAAACAAGAAACTAACCGTATTGGTAGCAGAGGACGATGAAGATGACAAGCTACTAATCATCAAAGCTTTTGCCCGCTCACTTCCTAAAGAAAATGTTATCTGCGTAGAAGACGGAGAAGCCCTAATCCAATACCTCAAACGAGAAGCACCCTTTGATAAACCTGAGGAGAACCCATTGCCGGATATCATTTTGTTAGATCTTAACATGCCACGAAAAGATGGTAAAGCCGCTCTCGCAGAGATAAAAAATAATGAAATTTTAAAAAAAATTCCTGTAATCATATTTACCACTTCCAATCTGAAAGATGATATTGATATCTCTTATGAATTGGGTGGAAATAGTTTTATCACCAAGCCGAATACATTTGAAGGGTTAATAAAAGTGACTGAGGAAATAGAAAGATACTGGGCAAAAACGGTGAACCTGCCTAGCTAAAGCAAAATGACTATAAGATGAAAGATCGTATCAAAGTACTATATGTGGATGACGATGAGGATGATTTCTTTCTGGTGAGTACTTTGCTGAAAAAGGTCAAAGAATCCAATTATAGTATCGAACTAGCCAGTTCCTTCGCAGAAGCTCTTACCAAACTGGACCAAGTGTTTGATGTATTCCTGGTGGACTACAAACTGGGCAAAGACACCGGCCTTGATCTGATCAAAGAAATAAAAGCCAGACAAAAGCACGCCCCAGTGATCATGCTCACAGGAATGAGTACTGGCCACATCGATCGGGAAGCATTGACCCTGGGCGCTTCGGATTATTTGATTAAAGGGGAGTTTGATTCAAATACCTTAGACAGGGTACTCCGCTATGCTATCAGGGACTCCCAGATCATGGAGCAACTGGATGAGGCAGGCCGGAAATTCCGCTCAATCTTCGAACGTGCTGGAGACCCCTTCCTCTTGATGGATGCCCGGAGCAAAATCCTGGAAGCAAATCCCGTATTTATAAAAAAGTTTGGAGTTGACCCGCATGAGGCTGATTCTGTCAATGCGATTTACTTCACTGACTTCTTGGAAGAAGAGGAATCCCGATTGAAATTACTGGAAATACTTGCCGAGAAAAAAGATTTATTCGAATTCGAATGTACGCTGGAAAGAAAGGAGAATGAAAATTTTCAAGCTTTAGTCAGCATCGCTAAACAAGAAGCCAATCTATTTCAAGTCTTGATCAAAGACCTCTCTGCAATTAAAACCCGGGAGGAAGAAGAGCATAATCTCAAAAAATTTTCCTCCACAGGGCGAATGGCCCGATTACTTGCCCATGAAGTTAAAAATCCGCTCACGACCATTGTACTCTCCGCAGATCAACTCCAAATGGAATTGCCGGAAGAAGTACTTAAAGAAAGCGGGGATCTCATTGAGGTCATTCAACGAAACTGCGAACGGATCAATCAATTGATCACTCAGCTTTTGGAAAGTACCCGGTTTTCCGAATTGAATATTTCTGTCCACTCTATCAATAAATTACTCGATGAAGCCCTGGGAATGGTTAGGGATCGGATAGAGCTAAAAAATATCAAGGTCACCAAGGATTACGACCAAAAGATCTGTGACCTAAGAATAGATGCTGAAAAAGTAAAAATCGCATTGGTCAATCTCATTGTCAATGCGGTAGAAGCAGTACCAAAAAACAAGGGTGAACTTATTCTGAAAACGAGTGTCAAAGGGGATCAATGTAAAATACGGATCTCAGACAATGGCTCAGGAATCTCCAAAGAAAATCTTGAACGTCTTTTTGAACCTTTTTTCACCAGTAAGGTAGGCGGATCAGGCCTTGGGCTGACCAATACTCAAAACATCATTCTCAGCCACAATGGATCCATCAGAGTCAATAGTAAAGAAGGCCAAGGAACCACCTTCATCATTAGCTTAAATCTCAACCCACACAGCTCTTTTCAATAAAAAACTGATAGTCTTCCTTTTGATCCTTCAGCTTTTTTGAGGACAATAAATTAATTTGGATTTCATATTAACCATTTACCAATGAAATCAATCCCATTTCTTTTCCTTTTGTTGGTGATTTGCTTTGCTCAGGGCTATTGTCAAAATCAGACTGAGCCCCTGAAACTCTTGGAAGAAAATCCCCATTACTTCCAATACAAAGGAAAGCCACTTGCGCTGATTACTTCTGGAGAGCATTACGGTGCCTTGATTAACGGTGAATTCGATTTCAACACTTATCTAAGGACACTTCATTCTGAGGGGATGAATTATACACGGATTTTCATGGGAAGTTATTTTGAGATTCCCGGAGTAAGTTTTGGGATCAAAAATAACTCGCTTGCTCCCAAACCTGAAAAAACCATTTTACCCTGGAAAACAGTGGAACAAGATGGAATTTTGAAATACGATTGGAGTAATTATAATCCAGCTTATTTCAATCGCTTAAAGGAATTTATGACTTTGGCCTCGGAACTGGATATCATCGTAGAGATTACGCTATTTTCCTCCATCTATCAGGATATCCATTGGGAAGTAAATCCTCAAAATCCTAAAAATCGAATTGGAGCCGAGGGAGAACTTGACCGTAAAATGGTCCACACCAAAGAAAACGGGCAACTGCTCGGACTTCAAAAGGCCTATGTACGGAAATTAGTAAATGAGCTTAACGACTTTGATAATTTCTTCTTTGAAATCCAAAATGAACCTTGGTCTGACCG